>JALZKA010000136.1 GCA_030859475.1 Actinomycetota bacterium | reverse complement strand
GGCCGGGGCGGCGCCCCAGCGCCTGGTCGGCGCTCGCCAAGGCGTCCGGCGGGACGAAGTCCGTTGGCACGCGACGCTCGCTCAGAATCTGACTCACCGTCCTCCGGTCGATCTTGATGCCCTTCTCGAGGACCGCGGTCGTGACGACGACGTCTCGGAGTTGGCCGAAACCGGCTCCTTCCGGGTCTGACCCGCCGGCAAGCGATGCGGAGATCGCGGCGCATACGAGCGCCCCCGCAGCGAACCCGATCGCCCGCCCCCTGGCCTTCAACGCGGCGTTATCGGCAACGTCAGGGCGGCCACCGTGTTGCGGCGCCCGATCCGCAGCCGCAGATCGCCTCCGTTTCGCCGCGCCAGCGCTTCCGTCAGCCGCAGGCCATGACCGTGCCGGGGATCGTGGGCTAGGAGCCCTTCGCGCACGCGCGGACGCTCGCAGGTCACGCTGTCGCGCACCGCGAGCTCCAGGCGGCCCGCTCGCAGGACGCCCTCGATCGTGATCGCGCCGGCTCCATGCTCAATCGAGTTCGCGATGAGGTTGTCGAGCGCCTGGGAGACCCTCACGGGATCGACGTCCGCGAGCTCATCGCCGCAGCTCCACCGCACCTCGATTCGGCGGCCGGACCGCGCCGCTTGCCCACGCCAGCGCTCCGCCGCGGCAAGCGCCAGCATCCGCGCCTCGACGGGTCGCCTGCGGAAGTCCGGCCCGCCGCCATTCACCTCCTGGTCCATGTCTCGAAGCGCCAGGAGTGCAAGCTCGAGCGAGTCGGGTCCCGCGCCCGCATCGGCCCGGTGGGCGAGAGCGAGCGCCTGGAGCGGGCGCCGCAGCTCGTGGAGCCGCTCGTTCAGCCTGCGGCGCCTGATCGAGTCACGGCGACGGTCGCGCACGACTACGACGGCCATCGTCAGGGCGACGGGCCAGGCCACGCCGGCGACGCCCAGAGCGGATTGAATCGGGTCCGCCATCAGGCCGGCAGGAGGCGATAGCCGACGCCCCACACGTTTAAAACGAAGCGGCCATCGTCGGGGTCGAGCTTGCGACGCAAGCGGCTGGCGTGGGCGTCCAGGGTTCGGGTGCGGCCCATCGTCTTGAAGTCCCAGACCGCCCGCAATAGCTCCGCCTTGGTGAACACCCGCCTGGGCTCTGACGCCAGCAGCAGGAGCAGCTCGTACTCCTTCCTGGCGAGGGCAACCTGCTCGTCGTCAACCCGGACCTCGCGTGCCACCGGATCGATCACCAGATCGCCGACTTTTATCGGCCCGCTGCGCTCGCCGCCGCGACGCTCCAGCGCCGCGCGCATCCGCGCCGCGAGCTCCGGGAAGTAAAA
This sequence comes from Actinomycetota bacterium, assembly GCA_030859475.1. Lineage (GTDB taxonomy): Bacteria > Actinomycetota > Thermoleophilia > Solirubrobacterales > 70-9 > JALZKA01. The sequence continues at coordinate 3,463 of JALZKA010000136.1, read as the reverse complement.
CGGCTTGACGACGTAGTCCGATGCGCCTTCCTCGATGCCCCGGGCACGATCATGATCGGAGCTCCGGCCGCTCAGGACGATGATTGGCAGCTTCGAGTCGTAGCGGCCCGTGCTGCGCTCCGCGCCGCGGATCTCGCGCAGGACGTCAAGGCCCGAAGCGTCGGGAAGGCCGAGGTCGAGCAGGAGCAGGTCGGGGTTGGCATACCGGCACTGGCGCAGAGCGTCGGCGGCGCACGGCGCGGGATGGACGTCGAAGCGATCTGCCCGCAGGTGGTCGCAAAGCAGCTCCAGCGTAGGGGCGTCGTCCTCGCACACGACCACCACGCCGATCGGACTGGCGCTGGGGAGCATCTCGGAACGCCTTTCGTCGGGATTGGTCATACCCCCATCAACCCCGGGCCCGTGGCCCATGCCCCCTGTCCCCGTGCAAACGGTCGTTCAATGAAGGAGACCGAGCGGCGAGCGCGACGCAGGTGCGAAAGGATTGCCTTGCTCGCCTGAGCGGTGGCCGCCCGGCCACCGTGGGGAATCGGATCAAGAAGGAAGCAAGTGGAGAAGGCCACCCGCCGAGGGAACTACGAATCGGGTTCGGATTACGTTCTTGAATACGGCGAGCTTCGCTTCGCTTTCAACGAGCAGGACTTCGCGCAACGGGTCGAGCAGGCCGCCGTCAAGCTCGACTTCGTCGAGCACGGCCTGGGATCCGAGGAGATCCACGACCTGCTGGAGCTTGCGGTCAACGGCGAGATCCATGAGCCCAACTCGACCCTCGGCGAGCACATCAACGAGAACTGGACCGAGCTCGTCGGCCCGGCGAATCGCAGCCTCGTCCACTGGCTGCGCCGGCTCGTGTTCCGTGGCGCCTGGCTGGATCAGCGCGTTAAGGAGGGGGAGCTCGACATCGTCTTCGACCAGAGCACGCACAGCTTCGGCTACATCCAGCCGGATCGCGACTCCGAGCCCATCGAGCTCTCCCGCGAGCCGTCCTGGGCGAGGCTCGCCTACCGAAGCCGGTAGCCGGCTAAGCCAGTGAGCTGAGCAGCTCCGAGTTCGCCGGGAACTCGTCCAGCTTCTCTCGCATGAACGTCGCCGCGTCCGGCGGTGTCTGATCCCTCAGCGTCGCTCGCAGGTGGCGAAGGCCGTCAAGCTCAGCTTCCGGGAGCAAGCGGTCGTCCCCCACAGCACGGCACTCGGCGAAGCGGAGCGCCGGGGTGATCCCCTCCTCCGCGAGGGTCGGATCGAGGCTGACCACGGATGTCTCAGTCGTCGCGACCGCACGCTCGGCCGAGCCTTCGTCATCCGCTGCCGCGAGGGTGGTTGCGACCACGGTGAGCGTCCCGGCGCCCTCACCGGCCAGTGCCCGGCCGGAGCCAAACAGGCGCTTGACCTCATCGACGCCGCCGGCGGCGACGGCCAGGCGGGTGAGCGAATCGCAGAGCAGGACAGCGTCGGCGCCGCCTTCGGCATGAGCGCGCGCACGCTCCAGGGCGTCGGTCGCCACCCTTGCCTGCTCGGCCGGGGACAGGTCGGCCGGGGCGAGAGCGAGGTCCGAATCCGGCACGGCCTCGCTCCACGCGGGCGCCTCCTCGGGCCGCTCGTCGATCAGAAGGACCGTCAGCTCCACATCATCCAGCGCTTCGATGGCCCGCGCGAGCCCGCGCAGGAGAGTTGTGCGCCCGGAGCGTGGCGCCGCGCGGACCAAAACGCGCTGTCCAAAGGCCAGGGGTGCGAGCAAGTCCGCAGCTCGCACGAGCGGATCGGCACCCGCCGGCAAAGAAACGCGGCGCGTGGGCGATTCCGGAGTGAGGGAGTCGAACTTGGATTGCTTCGGCGCCGCCTTGGGCTGGCGGCGGGCATCGACGGGATCCACCGGGTCTTCCCCGTTCACCAGGTTGACGCGAACGAGCGCACGGTGCCGTTCGCCCTGGCGCGGCTGACGGGCGGGACCGGTGACCTCGTCCCCGTCCTTGAGCTCGCAGCGACGCACCTGCGATGCGGAGACGTAGACGTCATCGTCGGAGCCGGGAACCCTGAGAAAGCCGTGGCGTTGACGCGTGAGCTCAAGGGTTCCGGTCACCTCGACGGTCTCGACCGGCTCGTCGGCGCGGTCACCGTGCCTCGGAAGGCGTTCGCGCCCGCTTCCGGTTGCGGCCACGCTCCCGGTGCCCTGTGCGGAGCCACCACGCCCGCGGCCACCGCGCCGGCCGCGCCGGCGCCGGGGCGAAGCGTCGCCCTCGTCGCTCGAAGCGCCACCGAGGCGCTCGACCAGGTCCTCGCGGCGGAGCAGCCGGTAGCCCTCGATCCCCGCTCGCGCGGCTCGCGCGTAGAGGTCAGCGAGATGGAGGTCTTGAGGCTCGGCGCTCATTGGCGCCGCAGGCTACCCAAGTCAGGAGGACCGGACCGACTCGCGCGCGGCGACCAGTCCCTTGAGCCACTCGCCGAACTCCGGGCGCGTCTCCCAATCGGCCTTGAACTGGGCGGCGCCGGACGTGGTCAGCGGATGATCCAGCATCTGCCGCAAGACCTTGGAGGGCACGGTGGCGATCTCGCACCCGAGCTGCGCGGCCGTGATCACGTGCTCCGGATGGCGAATTGAGGCAGCGATTATCTGCGAGGTGACGCCTCCCGCCCGGAAGCAGCTCACGATCTCGGCGACGACAGCGCCGGAATCGATGGAGATGTCGTCGAGGCGCCCCATGAAGCACGAGACGTAAGTGGCCCCCGCGCCCGCCGCGAGGAGCGCTTGATTCGGCGAGAACACCAGGGTCATGTTGACCGGGATGCCGTCGGTGGTCAGAGCGTGCGTGGCCGCCAGGCCCTCCTTGCAGAAGGGGATCTTCACGACGACGTGCTCATGCAGCTCGGCCAGCGCGCAGCCTTCGGCGATCATCCCCGCGGGGTCCTCGGAAACGACCTCGGCTGAGGTCGGGCCGCCGACAAGCTCGCAGATCCGCTTCACGATGTCACCCGGGTCACCCTCCTCCTTGGCAAGCAGGGACGGGTTGGTGGTCGCCCCTGCCAGCACCCCCCACTGGGCGATTTCCTCGACCTCTTGAACCGAGCCGGTATCGATGAAAAGCCTCATGCGCCTAGGTTAGATCAGCGGTCGGTCACACCCACACTTTCAGCCCACGGACCGGTTGAGCCGGGTCTACGGCTGAAAGCCCGCGGGGTCGATCCCCTCTGCCCGGGCTTCGTCAAGCCAGGCGCCCGCCTCAGAGCGCACCCGTTGCTTCGCCCAGCCCAGCTCCTTGCCGAGGACCTGAGCGACCGGCATCACCGACTCTGCCGTGCGGAGCTGCGGAGCGGCGAGGATCCCGAGCCGGGTCCGGCGCAGGAGCACGTCGGCGACGCAGCGCGCCTGTTCGAAGCGGGCGGCCACGAGCGCCTCCGCCAGCAGGTCCGGCCGGCCGGGAACGATCGGCCGCGCCAGGGCCTCATCCTCGGTCGCCAGGCTCAGCAC
>JALZKA010000135.1 GCA_030859475.1 Actinomycetota bacterium | reverse complement strand
CCTGTAACCGACGCCGCATGCGCTTCGGACCCCTTGCCGCCGAAGGCGCCGTCCTCGATCAGCTTCTTGGCGTTGTCCCAGGCGCCGCCGCCGACGGTCATCGCCAAAGCCATGAACAGGCCGACGACGATCACGCCGATCAGCAAGCCACCGAGGGCCTGGACGCTGATGACACCGACGACAACGGGGATCACGATCGGGATCAGCGAAGGCAGGATCATCTCCCGCTGGGCCGCCGCCGTCACGATCGAGACGGTATCGGCGTAGTCGGGCTTCTCGGTGCCCGCCATGATCCCCGGCTTTTCCCGAAACTGCTTGCGCACCTGCTCGACGACTTCGCCACCGGCCCGGCCGACTGCCTCGATCGAAAAGGCGGAGAACAGGTAAACCATGAGGCCACCGATCAGCAGACCGATCAGAACGGCCGGATCGGAGATCGAGAACAGCACGGGCTCGCCGTTGTTCTCATCGGCCAGCTCGATCTCGAAGGCCTTGAACAGCACCAGGGCCGCGAGTACGGCCGAGCCGATCGCGTAGCCCTTGGTGACGGCCTTGGTGGTGTTGCCGACCGCGTCCAGCGGGTCGGTCACGTTGCGGACGTCCTCGGGCAGCTCCGCCATCTCCGCGATGCCGCCCGCGTTGTCCGTGATCGGGCCGAATGCGTCCAACGCGACGATCAGCCCGGTCAGTGAAAGCTGAGCGACCACGGCGATCGCGATGCCGTAGATGCCCGCCAGCTCGTTCGCACCGAGGATCGCCAGAGCCAGGACTAGGGCGGGCGCCGCCGTGCCCTGGAAACCCTGCGCGAGACCCTGGATGATGTTGGTCGCGTGCCCGGTTTCCGACGCCTTCGCGATCGTCCGCACCGGCCGGAAGCGCGTGGAGGTGTAGTAGTCCGTGATCACGAACAGAAGCCCGGTGACGACGATGCCGATCAGAGCGCAAAGCCACAGATCAAACGGAGCAGTCCCATCGGGAACAGTTGCAAGCACGGAACCAGCGGCATCAGAGACACCGAGTGCGAGCGGCTTGTCCATCAACCATTCGGTGATCGGCAGGAAGGCCGCGGCAGAGATGAGGCCGGAGATCACGACGCCGCGATAGAGCGCGGCCTCGACCTTGCCGGTTGAGGTGCGCACCGCGAGCGCGCCGACGATGGACGCGAGGATCGCGACACCGCCCAGTACAAGCGGGTAGAGGGCTACTTCCCGCGCGAAGTCCGAGTTGAACGTCAGAACGCCGAGGAGCATCACAGCGACCGAGGTGACCGCGTAGGTCTCGAAGAGGTCGGCCGCCATGCCGGCGCAGTCGCCGACGTTGTCGCCGACGTTGTCGGCGATCACGGCCGGGTTGCGCGGGTCGTCCTCGGGGATCCCCGCTTCGACCTTGCCGACGAGGTCCGCGCCGACGTCGGCCGCCTTGGTGAAGATGCCGCCACCCAGACGGGCGAAGACGGAAATCAGCGAGCCGCCGAATCCGAGCCCGATCAAGGCGTCGACGGCATCCTTGTCGGACTCGCCGGTCAGCACCAGGATGCCGAAGTAGCCGGCGACGCCGAGCAGCGCCAGGCCGACGACGAGCATGCCGGTAACCGAGCCGCCCTTGAAAGCGACGTCAAGCGCCGGCGGCACGCCGCCGCGAGCAGCCTCGGCGACGCGGGCGTTCGCGCGCACGGAAAGGTTCATGCCGATGAAGCCGGCCGCACCGGAGAGCACGCCGCCGATCACGAAGCCGATCGCCACGGTCAGGTCCTGGACGATGGCCAGGATCACGGCAAGCGGAACCGCGACCGCGGCGATGATCGTGTACTGGCGGTTCAGGTACGCCTTGGCGCCCTCCTGGACGGCACCGGAGATCTCCTGCATGCGCTCGTTACCCGGAGATTGGGCGAGGAGGCGCTTGGTGATGAGGGCTCCGTAGAGAACGGCGGCGCCCGCGCAAAGCAGCGCGATCACGACGCCGTAGTCGGTCAAGAAGTCGGTCAACTGAGGGTCCTCCGGTTTGGTTTTTGTAGAGGGATTCCGCCAAAAGGCCGCCCGCGTGCGGACGGCCAAGAGCGCGCCAGTTTAGCCGGACGGCTCCGCGAAAGGGCCCAGGGCTTCCAGAATCAGTCCCTGCCCGGCGTCCACAGACGCGGCGGGGCCTTCGCTTCCGCGCCTGGCTGGGGACGCTGCTCGGGAGCCTGGGGCGGAGGCTGGCCTGCCTCCGCTTCCTGGCCCTCGTCGTCGCCGCCGTCGAGAGGCTCGCCCTTGGCCGCGCGCGCGTACAGGAGCTGGAGCTCCGAGAGGGCGCCCAGAATCTGGCCCTTGACCTCGCCCTCGATCAATTCGGCAAGCGCGCGCACAGCCTCGATGCCCACCTTCGCCTGTTCGAGATCCTGCTCGTCCGGCTTCGCGATCCGGCGGGCGGTCAGGTTGACGATCGACGCGGTGCTGTCGACCAGCAGGTCCTGCACGCGGACCTGGCGAAGCTGCTCCTCGATGCGGGCGCGCAGCTCTTCTTCGCTCGGCTGCTCCCCGGCGGGCATCTGGCTCGAGTCAGACTCCATGCCCACCACGCTACCCGCCCGATCCCGGCGCTGCGTCCTGGACGGGATAGGTACGCCGGGTCTGGGCGATCGCCTCGCGATAAACGCCGGCCGGATCCGCTCCGCCTTCCAGCGCCGCCCGCGCACGCTGGGTGCCGTTGGGAGCCAGGCTGGGCGCGGGCGCGCCGATGAGCTCGCGCGCGGGCGTGCTCCACTCGATCATGCCGGCGACCACGTCACGTGTGTCACGCAAGCCGCAGTCGCCGCGCCAGTCGATCATCTGACCGTCCAATCCGTGCCGGATCGCGCGCCACAGGTTCTCTTCGACCTCCCGGCCGGGAAGCGGCCCCGGCAGCCTCCCCGCGTCGTGATCCAGGGCGGACTGGACGATGCAGGCCGCGGCCAGGCCGGCCAGTCCGAACGACTCGCCGCCATCCGTCTGCGCGTCGCAGATACGCAGCTCGACGGTTCCGAACCGGTGGTGCGGCCGCACGCTCCACCAAAGCTGCGTGGGCTCCGCGATCGTGCCGCTGCGCTTTAGGTTTTCGATGAACCCGGCGTATGTGCTCCAGTCGCCGAATGGCTCGTGGACTCCGCAGCGAGGGAACGAGCGGGTGAATATCTGGGTGCGGATCGACGCGAGACCGGTGTCGTGGCCGTCGAGGAACGGCGAGTTCGCCGAAAGGGCAAGCAGCGGCGGCAGCAGCTCGCGCAGGTAGTCGCAGATCGCGATCGCCCGGTCGGCGCCACGGATGCCGACGTGGACGTGGTTCGACCAGGTGTTGTTGCGCTGGGCCACCCATCGCAATTGCTCGGCAAGGAGGTTGTAGTGGTCCGTGTCGATGATCCGCTGATCCAGGTACGAGGCCCAGGGGTGGGTGCCCATCGCCGCCAGCTCGTACCCCAGCCCGTCCGTGACCGCGAACAGTCGCCGGCGGCGTTCCAGCTGCATCGCCATCGCGTCCGCGAAGCTCTCGCCTCGACCCGACCGAATCTCGATCTCGGTATCGATCAACTCGCCAGCCGCCGCCTCGGCCAGCAGGTCATCCTCTGCGCACACCCCGTACACCTCCTCAAACGCGTGTGCCAGCTCCAGGCTCCCGGGCTCCACGATCGCGAACTCCTCCTCGAGCCCGACCGTAAAGTCCTGCGACGTGGCAAACAGGCGCCGGGCCGCATCCAGATCGAGCCCCTCCGCGACGGCCACGAACCAGCCCTCAGGCGAGGTAGAAGTAGAGCGCGTAGAGCAGGTCAACCGCGGGGCTGGACGTATGCACGGTGACCTCCGGGGGTACCTCCAGGAGCTGCTCCGAATAGTTGAAGATGATCCTGACGCCGGCCTCGACCAATCGGTCAGTGACCTCCTGGGCGGCATCGTTGGGAACCGCGAGCACTCCGACGACGACGTCTTGCTCGGCAACCACGGTCTCGAGCTCGCTGAAGTCGAGGACCGGCGCCCCTCCGAGCTCGGTACCGACCCGATCCGAGTCGACGTCGAACACGGCCACGACCTGGAACCCGTGATCGGCGAAGATGTCCGAGCTGGCAATGGCGTGGCCCAGGTTCCCGGCCCCGAACAGCGCGATGTTGTGCTGCCCGGAGGTACGCAGGATCTTGCGGATCTCGGCAAGCAGCGACTCGACGTTGTAGCCCACTCCGCGCTTGCCGAACTTGCCGAAGCCGGACAAATCACGCCGGATCTGCGTCGAGTTGATGTGCGTGTATGCGGCCAGCTCCTGCGAGGCGATCGTCTCCTTGCCCATCTTGCGGGCCTGAGTGAGGACCTGTAGATACCGGGAGAGCCGGGCGGCGACGCCGAGCGACAGGCGCTCGGCTTCAGGGGCGGAATCCGCGATCGGCGTCGCATCGGGGCTCATCGCGGTGAAGTATGTAGCAGGGCCGCACTAATCGAATCCTGATCCGGCACCAGCTCGCTGATCATCACGCCCTCCAACTCGATGACCGGGATTCGCTCCAGGTACTTCCGAAAGAGCGCGTCGTCGCCCTCGATGTCCACCACTCTGAGGTCAATGTCGCCCGCTGCCCGGACCAACGGCCGGATCATCGCCCGCGCCTCGTCGCAAAGGTGGCAGTCGGGCCGGGCGTACAGGACCAGAGTTCTCATGCTCGAACGTCCCAATCGAGGTAATCCGGATACTGAACCTGATCGAGCTGCGCAGCAGCCGCTGCGATCATCGCCGCGTTGTCCGTGCACAGCGCCCCAGGCACCAGCTTGAGCGGCACCGAGCGCTCCGCGCAGAGGCGGCCCGCTCCGTCACGGAG
>JALZKA010000053.1 GCA_030859475.1 Actinomycetota bacterium | reverse complement strand
GCCAAAGCCGGCGCCGCGGGCAAGCGCCGGCGTGTCGTGATCGACTCCCAGGCGTCACGCCGCGACAGCATGGGCCCGCCGCCACCTCAGCGACCGCCACGCCGTCGCGGTGGACGCCGACGCCGCCCGTTCTTGGATGAGCCCCCGGTGCAGGCCCCGGTGGTCGAGGAAGAGCAGACCGTCAAGATCGCCTCCGGCGCCACGGTACGCGAGGTCGCGGAAACCCTGAGCGTCTCGAGCGCCGAGGTCATCAAGAAGTTGATGCAGCTCGGTGAGATGGCGACCCTGACTCAAACGCTTACCGACGAGACGATCTCGGTTTTGGCGGACGCATTCGACCAGAAGGTCGAGGTCGTCAGCGCCGCCGAGGAAGAGGCCGAGGAGGTCGTCTACGAGGACGCCGAGGATGACCTGCGGGCTCGCCCCCCGGTGGTCACGATCATGGGTCACGTCGATCACGGCAAGACCTCGCTTCTCGACGCAATCCGTCAGACCGAGGTGGTTGCCGGCGAGGCCGGGGGCATCACCCAGCACATCGGCGCCTACCAGGTCCGCTCAGGCGAGAAGCTGATCAGCTTCATCGACACCCCGGGCCACGCCGCCTTCACGGCGATGCGCGCCCGCGGCGCGGATGTCACCGACATCGTCGTGGTCGTGGTGGCCGCTGACGATGGGGTCATGCCCCAGACGGTCGAGGCCATCGACCACGCCCGCGCCGCTGACGTCCCGATCGTCGTCGCCGTCAACAAGATCGACCTGGAGGGAGCGAATCCCGACAAGGTCAAGGGCGAGCTCGCCAACCAGGGTCTGAATCCGGAGGATTGGGGCGGGGACACGATCTTCACCAACGTCTCCGCCAAGACCAAGGAGGGCCTCGACGACCTGCTCGAGAACATCCTGCTGGTCGCTGAGGTGGAGGAGCTCCGCGCGAACCCCGACACCACGGCCTCCGGTTCCGTGATCGAGTCCCACCTGGACCCCGGGCGCGGGCCCGTGGTGACAGTGCTCATTCAGCGCGGGACCCTGCGGGTCGGCGACTCCGTGGTCGCCGGGCCCAAGTGGGGCAAGGTGCGCGCGATGCAGGACCACACGGGGGAGCGCGTCCAAGAGGCGGGCCCCGGTGACCCGGTCGAGGTTCTCGGCTTCGACGGCGTTTGCGAGGCCGGCGAGCGGGTCGAGGTGGTCGACAACGACCGCCGCGCCCGGCAGCTGGCAGGCGCGCGCGCGCATCGCCTGAAGACCGAGGCGGTCGCCCGGCGCAACGCTCGCAGGATCTCGCTGGACGAAGTCTTCGCCCGGGCCCAGGAGGGCGAGATCAAGGACCTCAACATCATGCTGAAGGCCGACGTGTCCGGCTCGCTGGAGGCGCTTCAGGACGAGCTTGCCAAGGTGCCGCACGAGCAAGTTCGCCTGAACGTGATTCGCGCTGCCGCGGGAGGGATCAACGAGTCCGACGTGATGCTCGCCGCAGCTTCCGACGCCGTCATCATCGGCTTCAACGTCCGGCCCCTTGCTGACGCTCGCCGCGCTGCGGAGCGCGAGGGCGTCGAGATCCGGACCTACTCCGTGATCTACAAGGTGACCGACGAGCTGCGCGCCGCGATGGAGGGCATGCTCGAGGCGGTCGACGTCGAGGAGATCATCGGCCAGGCCGAGGTCAAGGAAACGTTCAAGGCGTCCAAGGTCGGGATGATCGCGGGCTGCGAGGTGACCGATGGCAAGGTCGCGCGGGACGCCGAGGTGCGGCTGGTCCGCGACGGCACCGTCGCCTGGACCGGTCGGATCGGCTCCCTCCGTCGCTTCCAGGACAACGTCCAGGAGGTTGAGGAAGGCCTGGAGTGCGGAATCGTGCTTGAAGGCTTCGCCGATATCAAGGTCGGCGACGTGCTCGAGCTCTTCCGCACCAAGCAGGTCGAGCAGACGCTGAACGAGTAATTGTGGGCAGCGAGGCGATCACGTGCCCAAGCCCTTCGTCTGCCTGATCGAGGCCCGCCTTCACTTCGGCGAGTCGCACGGCCTGAAGGAGAAGCGCAAGCACCTCAAGTCGATCAAGGAGCAGCTGCGCCACCGCTACGGCGTCGCCGTGACCGAGTCGGACGGGCACGACACGTGGCAGCGGGCGACGTTGCTGGTCTGCCTCCTCGGCAACGCGAGCGTGGGCGACCGCGCGGATCAGGTCGAGCGATTCGTCGAATCCCGCTGCCCCGACGGGTGCACGTTCGACCGCACGCTCCGCAGCCTCGACGACATCCGGGAGTAAGCCCCCGCCGGCGCCGAGCGTCGAGAGACGCCCCATGGTGGGCCGTTTGTCGACACTCGGCGAAGGGGGAGGGACTCACGTGCCCGCGTTATGCTCAGCAGGCGATGGCCACAGAGCGCATGAGGCGCGTCAACGAGGTCATGCGAGAGGTGATCGGGGACTCGATTTCAACCGAGCTAGAGGACCCGCGCATCGGATTCGTGACCGTGACGGCCGTGAAGACAAGCCCTGACCTGCGTGCTGCTCGCGTGTTCGTCAGCGTGCTGGGGGGCGAGGATGAGCGCGAGGCGACGCTCAAGGCCCTGGCGTCCGCACACGGCGTGCTCCAGGCGGCGATTGCAAGCCAGACCCGCATGAAGCGCACTCCCACCTTGACGTTCGTCTATGACGACACGCCTGAACGGGGTGTGCGGCTGACCCGGCTCTTGGAGGATGATCCGCGATGAGCGCCCAGCCGACGACGAGCCACGCCACCGACATGGAGCAGATGGCCGAGGAGCTGCGCGCCGGGGACCGCTTCCTGCTCACGACTCACGAGGGCCCTGACGGCGACGCCCTTGGCTCGCTCCTGGGCACGCATCTGATCCTGGAACAGCTCGGCAAGGACTCAGTGATGTTCCTTGACGCCACCCAGTTTCCGCTCCCGCTGGAGTACCGGTTCCTGGCGCTCACCGACGTCTTTCACGAAGCGCCGGCAGACGTGGTCGATCGCACCCTCCTGTTCCTCGACTGCGGCAACATCGATCGGATGCCGGTCGAGTTCCTCCGGCGGCGCGGGGCGCACATCCTGAACATCGACCACCACCACGACAACACCCGGTTCGGCGCGGTCAACCTGGTCCGCGTCGACGCCTCCTCGACCGCGGAGATCATCTGGCGGCTGGCGAAGCTGCTCGAAGCGGAGATCACGCCGGAGATCGCCGTCGCACTGTACGTCGGGTTGATCACGGACACGGGCAAGTTCATGTACGAGAACACCGACCCTGACTCGCATCGGATGGCCGCCGAGTTGATCGAGGCCGGCGTCAACGTCGACGAGATCAATCGCCGCCTGTACGAACGGGTCCCGATCGAGAAGGCGAAGCTCGTCGCGAGGGCGATCGAGGGCATCGAGCGCTTCGACGGCGACCGCCTGGCCCTGACCTATGTCTCCAATGCGGACTACGCGGCCACAGGCGCTTCAGAGCTTCATACGGAGGGCATCATCGACCACGTCAGAGCGCTTGACGGCACCCTGGTCGCGGGGCTGGTGCGCGACAAGCCGGACGGGGGCCGTTCCGCCCGCAAGGTGAGCCTGCGATCGTCGGACGGCAGCGTGGACGTCTCGGCGATCGCCCGGGCGAAGGGGGGTGGGGGCCACGTTCGCGCGGCGGGCTTCGGAACCGACCTGACCTACGCGGAGATCGTGGGCTTCGTCCGGGGCGAGGTCGCAAAGCAGCTTGACGACTGACCCGGGCCCGGCGGGGCAGGTCCTTTTGGTCGATAAGCCGTCCGGCCCCACGTCGCACGACATCGTGGCCCGCGTCCGCCGCGAGCGCGAAATCAAGCGTGTCGGCCACGCGGGCACGCTGGATCCATTCGCCACCGGCCTCCTGATCGTCCTGATCGGGCGCACGGCGACGCGGGAACAAGGCCGTTTCATGGCCCTCGACAAGGCATACGAGGTCACCGCCCGCTTCGGCGCCACCTCGACGACCGGTGATCGCGATGGCGCGATCACCGAGACGGGCGTGGTTCCGGACACGGACCCCGAGCTGCCGACTGGGCAGCTCCGCCAGCGCCCGCCCGTGTACTCGGCGGTCAAGATCGGCGGCCAGCGCGCCTACAAGCGCGCGAGAAGAGGCGAGGAGTTTGAGATGCCCGAGCGGATCGTCACCGTCCACAGCTTCGAGGAGGTGACCCGCACCGCGTCGACCCGCGCCTACCGGATCGTATGCTCCTCTGGCACCTACGTCCGCAGCCTCGTCGCGGGCCTTGGCGATGCGTACTGCGAGGAGCTTCGCCGAACCGCGATCGGCCCGTTCGGCGTGCACGAGGCCGTCCGCCCGACAGGCGAGCGAGGTCCGGTCGGTGGCCAGCCGATCCCGATTGCCGACGCTCTGGCACGCCTCGAAGCGCCCGGACTGGCAAAGTGAGGCCATGACGATCGCAGTTACTCAGCTCCCGGACGCGAAGCCGCGTCCCCGACACGTCGCGATCGGAACCTTCGATGGCGTTCACGCCGGCCACCGTCAGGTGATCGACGGCGCCGACACCGTCCTGACCTTCGAGCCGCACCCGGTGAAGGTGATCCATCCCGAAGCGGCGCCGAAGCTGATCATGTCGTTTAAGGCCAAGCGGGACGTGATCGAGGGGCTCGGCGTCGGTGAGCTCGTCGTGATCCCCTTCGACCACGACTTCTCCCGGATCACCGCCGAGGAGTTCATCGACCGGATCCTGATCGAGACGCTGGGAGCGACCAAGGTCTCGATCGGCGAGAACTTCCGCTTCGGGGCGAAGGCGGCCGGCGACCACCGCATGCTCGATGCCCGCGATGAGTTCGAGACCCGGATCGTGTCCCTGGTGGAGATCGATGGTGAAACCGTCTCGTCCACCCGGATCCGGGCGCTGGTCGCAGCCGGCGACGTCGAGGGCGCGATGCACTGCCTGGACGCGCCGTTCCTGCTCGAAGGAGAGGTCGTCGAGGGCGACAAGCGCGGCCGGGAGCTTGGCTTTCCGACCGCGAACATCATCCCCGACGACGAGATCGTGTATCCGGGTCACGGCACTTATGCGGGGTTCGCAAACGAGCATCCGGCCGCGATCCACATCGGCGTCAGGCCGATGTTCGAAACCGGCCGGGGGGTGCTGGTCGAGCCGCATTTGATCGACTTCGACGGCGAGCTCTACGGCCAAACGCTACGGGTCGCCTTCATCGCGCGGCTACGGGGCGAGAAGCGCTTTCCATCGGTCGAGGACCTGATCGCGCAGATGCACCGCGACGTCGAGGACACCCGCAGGATCTGCGCCGACTTCCAAGGTCCGTCCCGCTAACCTCCCGCCTCGAAATGAGTCTCACCGCGGAAAAGAAGCAGGAGCTGATCGGCAAGTACGGCCGCTCCGAGGGAGATACCGGCTCCGCCGAGGTCCAGGTCGCGCTCATGACCGAGCGGATCAACCAGCTCACCGAGCACCTCCGCACGCACAAGAAGGACCATCATTCGCGCCGCGGCCTGCTGATGCTGGTCGGCCAGCGTCGCCGCCTTCTGCGCTACCTCCAGAACTCCGATCTGGATCGCTATCGCCAGGTCGTGTCCGATCTTGGCCTGCGGCGGTAGCGCCCGCTCCGGCCAGACGGCCCTCGGCGAGACCCCTGTAACATCAGCCGCGATCCAAAGATCTAAGCGATGTGGCTGCCAGATGGGCGGCCGGAAGGAAAAACCAAATTCATGAGCATGTTTGACGTGAACCGCGTCTCGGTTCAGATCGGCGAAAGCGAGATCACGTTCGAGACCGGAAAGCTGGCCCGCCAGGCCTCAGGTGCCGTCGTGGTCCGCTCGGGGGACACGATGGTCCTCTCGACAGCGACTGTCGGCAACCTCCGCGATGTTGACTTCTTGCCCCTCACGGTTGACGTGGAGGAGCGCCACTACGCGGTCGGGAAGATCCCGGGCTCGTTCTTCAGGCGCGAGGCGCGCGCCGGTGAGAAGGCGACGCTGACCGCTCGCATGATCGACCGTCCGATCCGCCCGCTCTTTCCGAAGGGCTGGCACTACGAGACGCAGCTCGTCTGCCAGACGATGTCGGCCGAGCACGATCATCCCTATGACATCCTTGCGATGAACGGAGCCTCCGCGGCGATCGCGGTATCCGACATCCCGCTCGACCAGCACGTGGGCGCCGTCCGCGTCGGCAAGCTCGAGGGCGATTTCGTCGTCAATCCGGCGGAAGACGTCTACGACGACCTGGAGATGGATTTGGTGGTCTCCGGCACCGACGAGGCCATCCTGATGGTCGAGTGCGGGGCCGACTACGTGAGCGAGGCCGAGGTGCTCGATGCCCTCGACATCGCCCACTCGGAGATCAAGAAGCTCTGCGCGGCGTTCGCCGAGCTGGCCGAGAAGGCCGGCAAGCCGAAGCGCGAGATCGAGACCCCGCAGATCGACGAGAGCCTGGTCGCGGAGATCAAGTCGCAGTTCCAGGCGAAGCTCGACGAGGCCACCCAGGTCCGCGAGAAGCTCGCGCGCCAGGACGCGATCAAGGCGGTCGAGGAAGAGGCCCTCGAAGCGCTCGCGCCCGCGAGCGAGGACGATGACTCCGATCGCCGCAGCGAGGTCGCCAAGGCCTTCGCGAAGATCGAGAAGGAAACCATTCGTCACCGGATCGCCGTCGAGAAGAAGCGCCCGGACGGTCGGGCCCAGGACGAGATCCGGTCGATCGAGTGCGAGGTCGACATCTCACCGCGCGTCCACGGCTCCGCCCTGTTCACGCGCGGCGAGACCCAGATCCTCTCCAACGTGGCGCTTGGCACCACCCGGATGGACATGAAGGTCGACAACCTCGGCCTGAAGGAGCGCAAGACGTTCTTCCACCACTACAACTTCCCGCCGTTCTCGGTGGGCGAGGCCGGCTTTATGCGTGGCCCCAAGCGCCGCGACATCGGTCACGGTGCCTTGGCGGAGCGCGCGCTGGAGCCGTCGATGCCGGACGATGAGGACTTTCCCTACGTCGTCCGCGTCGTCTCAGAGACGCTGGAGTCGAACGGCTCCTCGTCGATGGGCTCGGTTTGCGCCTCGTCGATGGCCCTCCAGGCCGCCGGCGTCCCGGTCGAGGCGCCGATCGCCGGCGTTGCCATGGGGCTGATCAAGGAGGGCGACGACTACATCGTGCTCACCGACATCGCCGGCGTCGAGGATCACCTCGGCGACATGGACTTCAAGGTCGCGGGATCGGTCGAGGGAATCACTGCTCTCCAGATGGACATCAAGATCACCGGCGTCACCTTCGAGATCCTGCGCGACGCGCTGGAGCAGGCCCGTCAGGGCCGGCTCTTCATCCTCGGCAAGATGGCCGAGGCGATCGAGACTCCGCGCGAGACGATGTCCGAGTTCGCGCCGCGCATCGAGACGATCAAGATCGACCCGGAGAAGATCGGGGCCGTGATCGGCAAGGGCGGCGAGACGATTCGCGGCATGCAGGAGGAGTTCGAGGCTGAGATCGACATCGACGACGACGGCTCGATCCGGATATATGCGCCCACAGGCGCCCAGGTCGATGCCTGCAAGGCGCGCATCGAGTCGATGACCCGCGAGGCCAAGGTCGGCGATCAGTTCAAAGGCAAGGTCGTGAAGACGACCACCTTCGGCGCCTTTGTCGAGCTGGTCAAGGGCACCGACGGCCTGCTCCACATCTCGAACGTGAAGCCGGGCGAGCGCGTCGGCGCGGTCGAGGACGTCCTCAACTCCGGCGATGAGATCGAGGTGACCGTCTTCGAGGTCGACCGCGAGCGTGGCCGCATCGGCTTGCGTCTCTCACACGACCCCTCGGTCGCCGGGAAGACCGCGGAGGAGATCACCGCGACGTCCGGTGAAAACGGCGGTGGCGGCGGCGGACGTGAACGCGGCGCGCGCAGCGGCAGCGGCCGCGAGCGTGGCGGTGATCGTGGCGGCGGTCGCGGCGGTCGCGGCAGAGAACGTTTCTAGGGATGACAACTCCGTCGGAATGCTCCGGGATACATCCGCCGGAATGCTCCGCTTCGCGTCCGCTTCCGCCGGGCCCGGGCGCGTTCCGGGGAGGCAGGACGTAGACGCGCTTCGCGGCAAGAAGCGCCACTCGTCCGGGTAGATTCATTGCTGTGAACGCGCTCCCCGAACACGTCGAGGTTACGACGCTTCCGAGCGGCGTGCGGGTCGTCACCGAGGAAGTCCCGTCGGTGCGATCCGTAGCCCTGGGGCTTTGGGTTCGCACCGGTTCGCGGGACGAGGCCCCCGGTCAGGAGGGCCTGTCGCATTTTCTGGAGCACCTGCTCTTCAAGGGCACGAGGCGCTACTCGTCGATCGAGATCTCCGAGCTCTTCGACGGTATGGGCGCGGCGGCGAACGCCGCTACGTCGAAGGAGTCGACGCATATCCATGCCCGCTTCCTGGACGAGCACACGGATGCCGCCTTCGATCTGATGGCGGAGATGATGCTGGCGCCGACCTTTCCCGATATCGACTCGGAGCGCCAGGTGGTGCTTGAGGAGATCGCGATGTATGAGGACGAGCCCTCGGATCGCGTCCATGACTTCCTCGCCGAGGCCGTGTACGGAAGCCACGCCCTGGGCCGACGGGTCCTCGGCGTCGCGGATGTGATCGCGGAGACGCCAGTCCCGCAGATCGCCGATTACCACGGCAGCCGTTACGTGGCGCCGAGCCTCGTGGTCGCGGCGGCGGGGCACCTCGAGCACCAGCGGATCGCCGAGCTAGCGGATCGGCTGGCGGTGGCTCCGGAGGGCATCGTGCCCGCCGTCAACGGTGAGGTCGACGAGGGGCGGCGCCTGCGCTTCCACGCTAAGGACACCGAGCAGTACCACATCTGTTTCGGTGCGCCCGGTATCACGCGCGCCGACGAGCGCCGCTTTGCCCTGATGGTCCTGGAATCCGCATTCGGCGGCTCCGTTTCCTCCCGCCTCTTCCGCGAAGTGCGGGAGAAGCGCGGCCTCGCCTACGCGGTGGGCTCCTATTCGGAGCAGTACCTGGACCAGGGGTCGGTGGCGATGTACGTCGGCACGCGCGAGGAGAACGTCGCCGAGGCCTGCGCGATCATCAGCCGCGAGCTGGCCCTGCTGAGCGCCGACGGCGTTCGCGGCGAGGAGCTCCGGCGCGCCAAGGAGCAGATCAAGGGCCGCATCGTCTTGAGCATGGAATCGACGGCCGCTCGCATGTCCCGAATCGCCCGCGCGACCCTCTTCGACCTGCCACTGCTGTCGCTCGACGAGATGCTTGCGCGGGTCGACGCCGTGAACGAGGACGAGATGGGAGCGATCGCCGCCGAGCTGTTCGACCCGGCCCGGTTCTCCGCCGCCTGCATCGGCCGCGACGAGGATTGCTTTCGCAAGGCAGCGGGCGCGGTCTCCGAGTCGCTGGTGGCGGCTTGAAGGTCGTCGTTGCGGGCGCGGCGGGTCGCATGGGCGCGACCACGTGCAACGCCGTTGACGGGGCCGATGACCTCGACCTCGTCGGTCGTGCCGACCCGTCGCTGGACGCTTCGCTTGCCGAGCTCTTGCCGAGCGCGGACGTGGTCGTCGACTTCACGACCCCGGACTCCGCGCCCGGCAACGTCCTGGCCGCGATCGAGGCCGGCGTCCCGATCGTCGTGGGGACGACGGGCTTCGACCATGATCCCCTGCGTGAGGCGGCGGCCACCGCTCACGCGGAAGGGAAGGGCGCGAACGTCCTGGTCGTGCCGAACTTCGCGATCGGCGCGGTTCTGATGATGCGGTTTGCAGCCGCGGCGTCCAAGCACATGCCGGAGGTCGAGATCGTCGAGCTTCATCACGACCGCAAGCTCGACGCGCCTTCGGGCACGGCCGCCCGCACAGCGGCACTGATCACCGAGAGCGGGGGCAACGTCCACCAGCCGATCCACTCGGTCAGGTTGCCCGGCTTGGTCGCTCACCAGGAAGTGATCCTCGGTGGGGAGGGGCAGACCCTTACGATCCGTCACGACTCGATCGACCGGGTGTCGTTCATGCCCGGCGTCCTGCTGGCGGTGCGCGGTGTGGCGTCGCTGCCCGAGCCCTACACAATCGGCCTGGAGGCATTGCTTTGAGCACATCCGACGACTTCGTGGAGCTGGACGCCACGGCGCAGGCCGAGCTGGTCCGTACGGGCGAGGCCAGCCCGGAGGAGCTGGTCGAGGCCGCGATCTCCAGGGTCGAGCTTCACAACCCGCAGGTCAACGCAGTCATCCACGAGCTCTTCGAGGATGCCCGTCAAGCTGTGTCGGCGGGCCTGCCCGACGGTCCGTTCAAGGGGGTCCCATTCCTGCTCAAGGACCTGGGCGCCTGCTTTGCCGGCCAGCCTTTGCACATGGGCATGCAGGTACTGAAGGACGCCGACTTCCGCGCACCGGTGGACAGCTTTCTCGCGCAGCGCTTTCGGGGGGCCGGTCTGGTCACGATCGGCAAGACCAACCTGCCGGAGCTGGGCATCCTGCCCACCACTGAACCAAAGGCCTACGGGCCGGCGCGCAATCCGTACGACCCGGAACGGACCGTCGGCGGCTCAAGCGGCGGCTCGGCGGCCGCTGTGGCCGCGGGTCTGGTGCCGATCGCGCATGCGAATGACGGCGGCGGCTCGATCCGGATCCCGGCGAGCTGCTGCGGCCTGGTCGGGCTGAAACCGACGCGGCAGCGAATCAGCGAAGGCCCGCTGATCGGCGACAATATGTCCGGCCTGACGACCGAGCTGGTCGTCTCCCGCTCCGTGCGCGACAGCGCCCGGATGCTGGATGCGGTCCATGGCACCGCGCCCGGCGACCCGTACGTCGCCCCGGCTCCGTTTCGGCCTTATGTCGAGGAGCTGACCGCCAACCCGACCGGCCTGCGGATTGGGTTCGCGACCGCCCCTCCAGTCGACATCGCGGTAGATCCCGTCTGCGCCGAGGTGACGGAGCACACCGCGAGGGTCCTGGAGTCCCTGGGCCACAACGTCAGCCCGGGTTCGCCGACGGACGCGACGGAGGCGATAGGGGCCGACGGCGGGATCGATATCCAGGACACCTTTCTGACTCGCTGGGCGGCAGGCCAGGCGAGCGTGCTGAGCACGCTCGGCATCGTGCTTGGCCGCGAGATCAAGGCCGATGACGTCGAGCCGCTGACCTGGACGCTTGCCCAGATCGGCCGCGATCGCAGCGCCGGGCACTACCTGGCCGACGTCGCCGTCCACCAAGGGCTGTCGCGGATGATCGCTTTCTGGTTCGAAGGTGGGTTCGACCTGCTCCTCACCCCGACGATGGCCGAGCGTCCGTCGCCGATCGGGAGCTGGGATGATTCGGGCGAGCGCCCCATGGACGCGTTCGACCGCGCCTTGCCCGCCGGCGCGTTCACCGCGATTTTCAACGTCACCGGCCAGCCCGCCATCTCGCTGCCCATGGGGCGGACCGACGAGGGCCTGCCGGTGGGCGTCCAGCTGGTCGCCCCGTTCGGCCGCGAGGACTTGCTGATCGCGGTCGCCGCCCAGCTCGAAGAGGCCCAGCCCTGGACACACGACGCCGTCATTACTGGCGCGGGCGTGGCGGGGTAAGAGGCGCCGCGATGGCTGGATTCAAAGGGGTCCTGACCGCGATGGTCACGCCGTTTTCGGCCGACGGGTCGGTCGACCTTGACGGCGCCCGTCGCCTCGCGCGCCATCTGGCCGAGAACGGCTCCCACGGCGTCGTCGTCGCCGGCACGACCGGCGAGTCACCGACCCTCTCCGACAACGAGAAGCTCGAGCTGCTGACTGCGGTCCTGGAGGAGATCGGCGACGGATCGACCGTGATCTGCGGTACCGGCTCGAATGACACAAGGCACACGGCCGCGCTCACCAAGCGCGCCGCGGCGGCCGGCGCCCACGGCGTCCTGGTCGTGACCCCCTACTACAACAAGCCCAATGAGGCCGGGCTTCGCGCGCACTTCGCGGCCGCCTCCGATGCGGCCGGCGACACCCCCGTGATCCTCTACAACATCCCGAGCCGCTCCGTGCTCAACCTCGAGCCCGAGCTGCTCGCCGACCTGGCCGCGACGCACGACAACGTCGTCGCCGTCAAGCAGGCCAACAACGACCAGATGGGCGCAATCGAGGGTCTGGAGATCCTGGCGGGCAACGACGACATCTTCGCCCGGTGCCTCGAGCTTGGCGGCACAGGGGGGATCCTGGTCGCCTCGCACGTGGCGGGGCCGCAGATGCGTGCGCTCTACGATGCCGCGGCGGCGGGCGACCACGAGCGCGCTCGGGACCTGGAAGCCCAGCTGCGCCCGCTTTACGAGGCGATGACCGTCGCGCCGCCGGCGGTTGCGGTCAAGGCGGCGCTTGCGGCGGAGGGCCTGATCTCCGATGAAGCCCGCCTGCCGATGGTGAAGGCCTCAGGCGACGAGCGTGAGCGGATTCGCGCGGCCGTTGACGCGCTGGGCGGGGCAGCGGCATGAGCGCGAAGGTCCGCATCCTTCCGCTCGGCGGCCTCGGGGAGATCGGCAAGAACATGACCGCCGTCGAGATGGACGGGCGCATCGTGATCGTCGACGCGGGGGTGATGTTCCCGACGGCTGAGATGCCCGGCATCGACCTGGTGCTCCCCGACTTCACCTGCTTACGCGAGCGCGCTGACGACATCGAGGCGCTGATCCTGACGCATGGCCACGAAGATCACGTCGGCGCCGTTCCCTATGTCCTTCGCGAGCTTGGGATGCCGAGCGCGATCTACGGGGGGCCCTTGACGCTCGGGCTGGTGCGATCGAAGCTGGAGGAGCGGAAGATCCGCGATGCTCCATTGACGGTGCTGGCACCCGGCGAGCGCGCCCAGGCTGGGCCGTTCGAGATCGAGACGATCCACATGTCGCACTCGATCCCCGACGCGCGCGCCGTGGCTTTGCACACGCCGATGGGGGTGATCCTGGTCACTGGCGACTACCGCTTCGATCAGACTCCGGTCGACGGCCAGCCCGCGGACATGGCCCGGCTGGCCCAGCTTGGCTCGGAGGGGGTGCTGTGCCTGTGCGGGGACTCCACCAACTCCGATCGCCCGGGAGTCGTCCCGTCCGAGCGTTCCGTGGGGCCGGCGCTGACCCAGGTCTTCGCCGGCTGCGAGGGGCGGATCATCGTGACCTGCTTCGCTTCCAACGTCCACCGCGTGCAGCAGGTGATCGACGCGGCCGCGACGCTGGACCGCAAAGTGGCGTTGGTGGGCCGCTCGATGCGCAAGAACTTCAACATCGCCTCCAACCTGGGAATGGCCAACGCGCCCGACGGCGTCCTGATCCAGCCAAAGGAGATCGAGAACTTCCCCGACCACAAGGTGATCGCCATCTCGACCGGGAGCCAGGGCGAGCCGCTGTCCGCGCTGACGCGGATGGCCTTCAACGACCACCGTGACGTCGAGCTTCATTCCGGCGACACGATCATCTTCTCCGCCACGGCGGTGCCGGGCAACGAGCGGTCCGTCAACAAGACGATCGACCGGATCTACGAGATCGGCGCCACCGTGGTGACCGCCGCCGACGCTCCGATCCACGTGTCGGGTCACGGTTCGCGCGAGGAGCTGAAGCTGATGCTCAACTTGACCAAGCCGCGCTACGTGTTCCCCTTCCACGGCGACCATAAGCGACTCCGCCTGCACGCCGAGCTGGCCGAGTCGGTCGGCGTGGCCCCCGAGAACATCTTCAAGGGCCGCAACGGTCTGGCCCTCGACATCGACGAAGGCGGCGCGCGCTTCACCGAGGACTTCAAGGCGGGAATGATCTTCGTGGACGGCGTCGAGATCGGCGACCCGGACGACGTCGCGCTTCGCGACCGCCGCGCGCTGTCAGGCGATGGGGTGCTGATCGTGGTCGCGACCGTCTCTTCGGAGGACGGTGCGTCCGCGGCGGCGCCGGAGGTGATCTTCCGCGGCGTGCCCTTCATCGAAGGCGGGGAGGCAGCGCGACTGATCGACGAGATCCAGAAGACGGTTGACAAGGCGCTTGCCGACGCCGTTCTCGACGGGCTCACCGATGCCGACCTGATCGGGCAGGACATCCACGACGACGTCGCCGAGCTGATCTACAAGCGCCTCAAGCGCCGGCCGATGGTCGTGCCGGTGGTGGTGGAGGTCTGACCGAGCCCTCGCTCGCCTCGACGGGCGAGTGGGTAGGAGCGCGGCACCGGCCGAACCCAGACTTGGGCCCGCCGGCTTCAGGGAGGGGCAAAGCCGACGGGCCCGCTTAGCCTTCTGGGCCAAGTGCTCGCCGGGCTTTGGAG
>JALZKA010000052.1 GCA_030859475.1 Actinomycetota bacterium | reverse complement strand
CCTGGGCGAACCTCAAGCACGGCACGGCGACGATGGACACGCTGATCTCGGTAGGCACGCTGGCGGCGCTCGGCTGGTCGCTGGTCGCCCTGTTCTTCGGCGATGCCGGGATGACCGGGATGACGATGGCCTTCGAGCTGATCCCGGAGCGCTCGGCCGCCCTCGACCACGTGTATTTCGAGGTTGCCGCGGTCGTGACCACGTTCCTGCTCGGCGGCCGCTACTTCGAGGCGCGGGCGAAGCGCCAAGCCGGTGCAGCGCTGGAGGCTCTGCTCGAGCTTGGCGCGAAGGACGTCTCGGTCCTCGATCAAGACGGTCACGAGCGCCTCGTGCCAATCGAGGAGCTGCGGCCGGGTGATCGCTTCATGGTCCGCCCCGGTGAGAAGATCGCCACCGACGGCGTCGTCGAGGAGGGTTCTTCGGCGGTCGACCAGTCGCTCCTGACCGGCGAGTCGGTGCCGGTCGAGAAGGCCCCGGGGGATGAAGTCGCCGGCGCTACCGTCAACGTCGGCGGGCGCTTGGTCGTGCGGGCGACCAAGGTCGGCGCCGACACCGCGCTCAGCCAGATCGCAAAGCTCGTCACCGACGCGCAATCGGGCAAGGCGCCGGTCCAGCGCCTCGCCGATCGCGTCTCCGGCGTCTTCGTGCCGATCGTGATCACCACCGCCGCAGGCACGCTCGGGTTCTGGCTCGGGGCGGGCGAGGGCGCCGCGTTTGCATTCACCGCCGCCGTCGCGGTCTTGATCATCGCGTGCCCCTGCGCCCTCGGCCTCGCGACCCCGACCGCCCTGCTGGTCGGGACCGGCCGGGGGGCTCAGCTTGGCTTGCTGATCAAGGGCCCGGAGATCCTCGAGTCGACCCGCAAGGTCGACACCGTGGTGCTCGATAAGACGGGCACCGTGACCACCGGCAAAATGAGCCTCGTCGATCTCGCCCTCGCCGAGGACACGGAGCGCGAGCAAGCGCTACGGCTGGTCGGCGGGCTCGAGGATGCCTCCGAGCACCCGATCGCGCGAGCGATCGCAGAAGCTGCCCGCGGCGAGCTGGGTGAGCTGCCAGCGGTCGAGGGCTTTGCGAACCGCGAGGGGCTCGGCGTCGAGGGCACGATCGAGGGCCACGGCCTGATCGTCGGCCGGCCGGCGCTCTTGGCGGACTGGAGCGTTCACCTGACCGGCGCGCTCGACGAGGCACGCGAGACGGCGGAAGCTCAAGGTCGAACCGCCATAGCGGCGGCCTGGGATGGCGAAGCGCGGGCGGTGTTCGTCGTCGCCGATACGCCCAAGGAGTCATCGGCTGAGGCGGTCACCTCACTGAAGGCGCTCGGACTGCGGCCGGTGCTGCTCACAGGAGACAACGAGGCCACCGCACGCGCGGTGGCCGCCCAGGTCGGGATCGACGAGGTGATCGCCGAAGTCCTGCCATCTGAGAAGGCCGACGTGATCACGCGCCTGCAGCGCGAGGGCCGGGTCGTCGCCATGGTCGGCGACGGCGTCAACGACGCCCCCGCCCTGGCGCAGGCCGACCTCGGCCTCGCGATCGGCACCGGCACCGACGTCGCGATCGAGGCCTCCGATCTGACGCTGGTATCAGGCGACCTGCGCGCCGCCACCGACGCGATCCGGCTTTCGCGGCGAACGCTGCGGACGATCAAGCAGAACCTGGGTTGGGCCTTCGGCTACAACGTCGCCGCGATCCCGCTCGCCGCCGCCGGCCTGCTCAACCCGCTTATCGCCGGAGCGGCAATGGCCCTCTCCAGCGTTTCCGTCGTCTCGAACTCGCTGCGCTTGCGGACGTTCAAGGCCCAGCGCAAGCCGATGGAACGAGCCGCCGGAGACGTAGCGGGCGCCGAGCGCGCCGGCGGCGAGGCCGTGGAAGCGCGATGACGCGCCTCGTCCAAGTTGCAGGGCAGCGCACGCCGGCCAAGAGCGCCGGCGCCCGTATCATGCGGGCGTCCAGCCCACTTCCACCGCGCCGCAGGAGGTGCAATCGATGGTCAACCCAATACCGGATGGCTACCCTCGCGTCACTCCCTACCTGATCGTCGACGGCGCCGCTGCCGCGATCGACTTTTACACGTCTGTGCTCGGCGCCACCGAGCGAATGCGCATGGGAGGACCCGATGGCAAGATCGGTCACGCCGAGCTCGAGATCGGCGACTCGGTGATCATGCTCGCCGATGAGCATCCGGAGGTGGACGCCCGCGGCCCTAAAACCGTGGGCGGCACTCCCGTATCCCTTCACCTCTACGTCGAGGATGCGGACAACATCTTCGAGCGCGCGATCGAAGCCGGCGCCGAGGCTCTGCGCCCGGTCGAAGACAAGTTCTACGGCGACCGCTCAGGAAGCTTCGAAGATCCATTTGGCCACCACTGGCACGTCGCGACGCATGTGGAGGATATCCCGCCGGATGAGATGTCCAAGCGGGTGGCGGAGGCGGCCGCTAGCGGCTGAGTCCACAGTGCGGAGCCCCCGGCGCGAGTGCACCGCGCTGATGTAGGTTCGCTGGTTATGGACCGGGAGCAGTCCGCCAAGGGCGCAGCCGAGCACAAAGGCGGGCGCTCACCCACCGCCCGGCTGATCGCCGCCGGAACCCGCGGGGCGGAGCGGATCGCGGCGGCGACCGGGGTCGATCGCGCGGTCGAGGAGGGGCTCGAGGAGGCGATCGTCCGTGCGGTGGAGAGTCCCGCGGTCCAGCGAGCGCTGGAGCGCGCCCTGTCGAGCGATCAGGTCGCCGAGGCGATAGTCCGGGCGCTCGAGACCCAGGTCGCGGATCGGGTCTGGGCGGAGATCCTCGCGAGCGACAAGGCACAGATGCTCGTCGAGCGAATCGCCGAGGCGCCCGAGGTCCGCGCGGCGATTGCCCAGCAGGGAGTCGGCCTCTTGACCGACCTCGGCCGCAGACTGACGCTGGTGACGGAGAGCCTCGATGACGCTGCCGAACGCATGGCCCGCCGGGCGCTGCGCCGGCCCGTTGAGGAGACGGAGACCGACCAGGTCGGCCTGCTGACGCGAAGCCTCGCGGCAGCCGTGGACCTCGCCTTCGTGTCCCTCGCGCTGTGGCTCGGCTCCGGATTCCTGAGCGCGATCGTCCCCGGGACCATGTCCATCGACTGGACGCTGGAAGTTGCAGCCGCTCTCATCTGCGGTGGCGGCATCTTCGTCGCCTGCTGGGCGCTGATCGGCCAGACGCCGGGAATGCGATTCCTCAGCATTCGCCTCGAAGCGGATGGATCGCAGGAGATCGGCTTCTGGCGGGCGCTGGCGCGAGCGCTCGCGGTTCCGCTCGCCCTCGTTCCGGCTGGGATCGGCTTCCTCGCCATCCTGATCTCCGACACGCGCCGCGGCTGGCACGATCTGATCGCCGGGACAGAGGTCGTCTACGACACCCGCACCGAGGTGGCCCCGTGGGCGACCCTCGAGGGC
Source organism: Actinomycetota bacterium (assembly GCA_030859475.1). Lineage (GTDB taxonomy): Bacteria > Actinomycetota > Thermoleophilia > Solirubrobacterales > 70-9 > JALZKA01. The sequence continues at coordinate 10,872 of JALZKA010000052.1, read as the reverse complement.
CGGGCGCGGCCGCTCAGCCGGGGACGTGCAGGATCTCGAGCTTGATGCCGTCCGGGTCGTAGAAGAACCCGGCGTAGTAACCGGGCCGGTAGTCGTATTCCCGCGGATCGTTTTCGATCTCGAGGCCGGCAGCGCGGGCCCACTGAAGCCGCTCGTCGACGGCGGCCCGCGAGGGTGCCTCGAATGCGACGTGATGGAGGCCGACCCGATAGCGGTCATGGCCGCCGGACGTCTGAGCCTCGCGCAGGCTGAACGGCACCTTGCCCGTTCCGCTCAGGTAGACGACTCGCTCACCGCGCTCGCCCACGATCTCGGCCTCGTCCACGTAGCCGAGCGGCGCCAGCATTTCGCGGTAGACCGGCAAGCTGCGCTCGAGTGATGAGACAACGAGGTCGAAGTGATCGACACCGGTCCGTCGCATCGGCAAGATCGTAGAGCTTCAATCGCGGTGGCGATCAAGAAGCCGTCCGGCCGCTAGCCCGATCAGGCCGCCGATCAGGATCGCGGCCGACGCCCGGATCCCCACTCCCGCGCGGGTTGGCCGAGGGCCAGGGACCCGAGCGGTGCTAGCCGGCTTCAGGACCTCGCCGCCGGCCGCCGGCATCGAGGCCTCCGGCGCTCCCGCGAGCAGGCCGGAGCCGGGTCCATCCCCGATCGCCAGGGGCCAGGACTCGAGGCGCAGGTGCTCAACCAGGTACACGACCGTTTCGCGCAACATCGCAGCCAGGGGCAGCGCGACAAGAGCGCCGACTATCCCGTAGAGATGGCCGCCGAAGAGCAGGGCGAATATCACGAGCAGCGGGTTGATGCGAAGCGCTCGGCCGAACACCAGCGGCGCGACCACGTGGCCTTCGAGCTGCTGGAGGGCGATGAAGAGCAGCACGATCCACACCGCGGTCAGCGGGTCCTGGACAAGCGCGATCAAGACCGGTGGGGCCGCGCCGATCACCGGGCCGATGTAGGGGATCAGCTCCATCAGCCCGTAGAAGAGACCGAAGAACCCCGAGTAGGTGCGGCCTTCCTCGAAGATCCCGAGCGCGCCGAAGACCCAGAGGGCCAATGCCGCGCTCGTCCCCATGATCAGCGAGAAGAGGAGCTGACCCCGGACGTATCCGGCCACCGCGTGCACCACCCGGGACGGGAAGTCATCTCCGGTGGTGCCGTCGCCGGGCGGCATGACGCGCCGGGCAAGGTCGCCGATCGGCCGGGCATAGAGCAGCATGTAGACGGAGATCACGATGATCAGGACGAGGGCGAAAAGCCCGGCGACCACGAGCTCCAGCAGGTCCCGCGCGATGCCGACGAAATCCTCGGACCTCTGGAGAAGGTCCTCCTCGAGCCCGCTGAGCGCGTCCCCGCCCTCGGCCTCGATCTGCAGGTCGATTCCGCGGTCGTCAAACCATCCCTGGAGATCGCCGAGCCCCTCCTCAGCGCTGTCTATGTAATCCGGCAGGTTCTCCTGGAAGACCTCGATCTGGTTCCCGATCGGGTTGGCGAGCAGGATCCCGCCGGCACCCACGGTCGCCCAGAAGCCCAGATAGACGACCGCGACCGCCAGGCCTCGTGGGGCATGAGCGCGCTGGATCAAGCGGACGACCGGATCGAGGATCAGCGCCAGGATCCCCGCGATCGCGAAGAGCAGCAGGACTGGGCCCGCAGCGAGCGCAGCCGCCCACAGCCCAAGAACCAGGAGCGGCACAGCGACGAGCTGGATCCACCGCGGCACCATGAGCTTCGCCGGGCCGGGAGGCGGAACCACTCGATCCTCGCCACCGCTCGGCGCCGTCGTCTGGTCGTGCCATGCGGTCATCCCTCAACGGATACCCATCCGCGGCTCGATCCACCTCCGATCGCCGAACCAAGAGGCCGGCTACGGATCCCCGGCTGCGTCCTCTTCATCGCCCTCGGACCCGCTAAGAAGATCGGTCGCGCCTGAGCCCTCCTCCTCGGCCTCCGCCGTCTTGGTGACCTCCTCTTCGCGGTCTTCCACGTCTTCCAACTGCTCCTCGAGGCTGTCGGCGTCGGCATCGAGCGCGTCGAGGTCGTCCTCGACCGAGTCCGGGCTTCCGTTCGTCTCCATGCGAGAACCCTGTCAGAAAATCGCCCTGCGGGACGACCTCCAAGGGGAGAACTCGCCGTCCGATTCGCTCTTTACCGTGGAAACGAAGATGAACCCACCGCCTCGACTTGCCGTGCAGCCCACCCTGGGAGTCGCCGAGCCGGCTCATGCCGGGCGCGCGTTCGTGCGGGATCTGAACGAGGGCGACCGGGTCGAAGCCGCCTTCGCGGTGCGCGAGCGCAGCCGGATGTCGCGCCGCAGCGGCGACGATTTCGCGAGGCTGATCGTCTCCGATCGCACCGGCAGCCTCGAAGCGGTCGCCTGGGACGATGTCGAAGACGTGTTCGAGCTGGCCGAGCCGGGCAGCGTGGTGTTCATTGACGGCACGTTCTCCGTCCACCCCCAGTTCGGCGCCAAGGTCACGATTCGCTCGCTCCACCGAGCCGACCCGGAGGAGTACGACGAGGCGGATTTGATCGCGGGCTCGCCGGTGCCGGTCGATCGCCTCGAGGCCGACCTCCGCGACCTCATCGCGACGGTTCAGGACCGGGACTTGACCCGGCTGCTCGATCGGTTCTTTGCCCCGGGCTCCAAGACGTGGGAGCGATTCCGTGATGCCCCGGCGGCCAAGTACTACCACCAGGCCTACGCACACGGGTTGCTCGAGCACTCGGTGTCCGTCGCCCAAGCCGTCAGCGCAGCGGCCGCGGCGTTTCCCGGGATCGACCGTGACTTGGCGGTCACCGGCGCGCTCCTCCACGACATCGGCAAGACCGAGGCCTACAACTCGGATCCGATGGCTATCGACCTGACTGACTCCGGCCGCTTGCTGGGTGAGATCCCGATCGGCTACTACATGGTCCGCCGGGAGATCGAGATGATCACCGGCTTCGACCCCGAGCTGGCGCAGGCGGTGTTGCACATCGTCCTGTCTCACCACGGCGCGCTCGAGCACGGCTCGCCGGTGGTTCCCGCCACCCGCGAGGCGACCCTCGTCCACATGATGGACAACCTGGGCGGCAAGCTCGGCAGCTTCGACCGGATCGAGCGGGAGCTTCCCGACGGGCAGGCATGGTCCAAGTTCGATCGCGGGCTGTCGTCCGCCGCGTATTTCAGCGGCCGCCACGCGGCGTAGCGCCGCGCGAAGATAGATCGATTGCGCAATTCGCGCAGTTTGCGGTCCGGGCGTCACCAAGACGAGGCGATTTCCCCAATATCCTGACCCGGGGATGGCCAAGGACACAGAGAAGCTCATCAGGCAGCTCTCCTTGATCTCGTTCTTGATGGCCAACCGGCGTCCGGTTTCGGCGCTGGAGATCAAGCGGGAGGTCGAGGGATACAGCTCGATGAACGAGGACGCGTTCGCCCGCCGCTTTTACGCGGACCGCGCCGAGCTGGAGAGCCTGGGCATCTCCCTGCAGGTCGACAAGCCGGCCGAGGGATTCTTCGAGGCCGAGCTCTACGCGCTTCCGCCTGAGAACTACTACCTGCCCGCGATCGAGTTCTCGGATGGCGAGCTTGCTGCGTTGCGGACTGCCTTGAGCCTGCTCGATGGTGAGTTCGCGTACGCCGAGCCGCTGCGCCTGGCGCTCCAGCAGGTCTCCTGGGGACGGACCAGCCCCCTCCAGGACGGGGAGGACGTGCCGATCGATGTCCGCCTCTCGACCTCGGGCGGGGGCCGCGAGCTCTCACAGCGCCTGGCCAAGATCGAGACCGCGATCTCGCGCCGCAAGACCATCGAGTTCAGCTATTACACGATGGAGCGCGACGAGCTCTCCGACCGCAAGGTCAACCCATATCACCTGGTCCTGCGGGGCGGTCAGTACTACCTGATCGGCTACTCGCACGAGCGGGACGCGATCCGGGTCTTTCGCCTCTCGCGAATCGAGGGCAAGGTTTCCTACGCCTCGAAGGCGGAGCACGATTTCCAGCCACCCGAGGACTTCGATCGCCGCGACTACGCCTCCCGCGCCGAATGGCAGCTCGGCGGCGAGAGCGGCAGCGCCCAGGTGTTCGTACGCGAGCGGATCGCGTGGCTCGTCGCGCGTGACTTTGGCAAGTACGGGACGATGCGGAAGGTCACCAAGGCCGACGGCGTCAAGGGCCGCGGCATGGTCTACGAGACCGACTTCGCCCAGGTCCGCCAGCTGATCAGCTGGGTCCTGTCGTGGCGCGACAACGCGCAGGTCATCGCCCCGGCCGAGGTCGCGGCCGCGGCCGGTGAGCGCCTCGGCCTGTTGCGGGACCGGCATCGGGGCGACTTCGCGCTGGCGTCGACCGTCTCGCGCCCGATCCTGGAGGCCGAGGGTCGTCCCAGCCGGCCCAGCGGCGGGCGGTCCCGGGGCGACTCGGTGATCAGGCCAGAGCGCTTCGCCCGCCTCGTCACCCTGGCCGGCATGTTGATCGGCGCGGCGCGCAAGGAAGGAACCTTGGAGGTCACCTACATCCTGCGCGAGCTCAACATGACGATGGACGAGTTGCGCGAGGACATCGACGTGCTCAACGTGGTCAACTTCGGCGGCGGCACGTACGTCCTCTACGCGGAGATCGTCGGCGACTTGATCGAGATCGACGCCGACACTTACGGCGACAACTTCGCCCGCCCGGCCCGGCTGCTCCCGCTCGAGGCGAAGGCCCTGGTCGCCGCGATCGACCTCTTCGGCGATCACCTGCCGCAGGCCGGGCTGATCACCGCCCGCGAGAAGATCGTCGCCGCCTTGGGCCGCGACCCCTCGGAGGAGGGGCTCGAGATCGCGCCGGGCCGCGACGATTCGCATGTCGTCCGCACGGTCAATGAGGCGATCCACCTGAACCGCGTGCTCGAGCTCCACTACTACAAGGAGAACGAGGACGAGTTCGTCAAGCGCGAGGTTGAGCCGTATCAACTCGTGAACGGCCCCGAGGGCTGGTATCTGGGTTGCTACGACATCGGGCGCGCCGACACCCGCCACTTCCGCCTTGACCGGATGAAGGAGGCGCGGATGACGGACCAGGGGTTCGAGCCACGCGAAGGAGTCGCGGAGCAGCTCGGCAAGCAGGAATGGCTGGCCCACGGCGAGGTCGCGAGCGCCGGCATCGCGCGGGTCTGGGTCGCCCCAGAGCGCGCTCGCTGGCTGCGCGAGGAGCGCACGGTGGTCGAGGAGCTCGCGGACGGCGCGGTCGTAGTCGAGGTCCCCTACGGCTCCAAGGAGTGGCTGGTGCGGGAGATCCTGAAGGGCGCGGGCGACCTCGTGGCCCTCGAGCCCGACGACGCTCGCGAGGCGGTCCTCGCCGCCTTGCCCGAAGCCGCTTAGGGACCTCGATGGCGGAGCCCGCCTCGGGCGGGGCAGACGTCGCGCGGATCCGCGCCCCGAACCCGGGGCCGATGACCTTGACCGGCACGAACACGTACGTCGTCGCGCGCGAACCCGCCTACGTGATCGACCCGGGGCCGGACGACTCCGCCCACCTCGACGACGTTCGTGCGGAAGGGGAGGCACGGGGCGGGATCGCGGGCACCCTCCTGACCCATTCCCACGCCGATCACTCGGCGGGAGTGAAACGGCTTGGGGTCCCGTTGCTCTGGGGGTCCGTCGGCACGGGCGACGAGACCACGGCGCTGGCCGATTCCGGCGGCCCGAGCGGCAGCGACCCCGCCAATCTCGCCCACCCCCCGGACGAGATTGGCAGCGTCGCGACGGAGGTGGGGCCCTTCGCCGTCATCCAAACGCCGGGCCACGCGAGCGATCACGTGGTCTTCGTCTGGCACGACGTCTGCTTTTGCGGCGATCTGATCCTCGGTCACGGGTCCACGATCGTCCCGCCGCGGGCGTACGGGGGCTCGCTGCGCGACTACATGGCGTCGCTTCACGCTGTCCGGGGGCTTGGTGTCAAGCTGCTGGCGCCTGGCCACGGCGAGTGGATCACGGATCCGGGAGCAAAGGTGGCCGAGTACCTGGAACACCGCGCCGAGCGGGAGCGGCTACTGGTCGAGGCGCTCGCCGCCGGGGAGCGGTCGCGCTCTCGCCTGCTGGCCGCGGCGTGGGCGGACGTCCCCACGGTCCTGCGGCCCGCCGCCGCGGCAGCGATGCAAGCCCACATTGAGAAGTTGGAGGCGGAGGGTCGTTTGAGCGGGGAATTGGTGGATTAGAGAGGGATAATGAGCCGCCGCGACCAGATCAAGCTCAGCCCCGCCGAGCAACGCGAGCTCCTCGCATCCGAGCGGGTCGTGATCGTTTCGTCGCTCGGGCCGCGGGGCTGGCCGCACTCGATGCCGATGTGGTTCACCACCCGCGAGCCGGAGGACCCGGTGCCGCCCGAGGGCCCGGGGGTCGAGATCTGGATCTGGACCTACGCGAAGTCGCAGAAGGTCAAGAACCTGGAGCGCGACCCCCGCGCCACGCTTCTGATCGAGACCGGCACCGAGTACACCGAGCTTCGTGGGATCCAGATCGAGGCGGAGGCGGAGCTGATCCGGGATCCCGGTGAGGTGCTCGAGTTCGGCAAGGAATTGACGATTCGCTACGCGGAGGGGATCGACTCGATCGAGGGCGACGCCACCTTGGCGATGCAGGCGCAGGCGGCCAAGCGGGTGGCGATCCGGTTCCAGGTGATCAGGGTCGCGACTTGGGACCATCGCAAGCTCGGGGGCACTTACTAGCGCGGAAGCGGCGGGACCCCGAGGGTGACGGGTAGCCTCCCCGCGATGGAGGCGCTCAAAGGCTTGATCCTCTCGGGCGGCGCAGGGACGCGCCTGCGCCCGATCACCCACACCTCGGCCAAGCAGCTGGTGCCCGTGGCCAACAAGCCGGTGCTGTTTTACGGAATCGAGGCACTCGTCGCGGCGGGCGTCGAGGAGATCGTGATCGTGATCGCCCCGGAAACGGGCGGTGAGATTCGTGCGGCGGCCGGCGACGGGTCGGCGTTCGGCGCCCGCATCACCTATGTCGAACAGGACGCTCCGCGCGGCCTCGCGCACGCCGTTCTGACGGCCGAGGAGGCTCTGGGCGGCGGCCCCTTCGCGATGTACCTGGGCGACAACCTCCTCCGGGACGGGATCGCCGAGCTGGCGGATGCCTTCCGCCAGGGCGATCACGATGCCCTGATCCTGCTGACCAAGGTCCCCGACCCGTGGCATTACGGCGTCGCCGAGCTGGACGGCGAGCGGGTGGTTCACCTGGTCGAAAAGCCGAAGGACCCTCCGTCGGACATGGCATTGGTCGGCGTCTACCTTTTCGGACCCCCGATCTTCGACGCAGCGCGGGCGATCGAGCCGTCCGGTCGCGGCGAGCTTGAGATCACCGACGCGATTCAGCACCTGATCGACTCCGGCTCGCGGGTCGCGAGCCGCATCGTCAATGGCTGGTGGAAGGACACGGGGCAGCTCGCCGACATGCTCGAGGCAAACCGCCTGGTGCTGGAGGATCTGGAACGGCGGATCGACGGGGAGACGATCGACTCCAGGGTCGAGGGGCGGGTTGCGATCGCCGCGGGGGCGAAGGTGGAGCGTTCCCTGATCCGCGGCCCGGCGATCGTCGGCGCCGGGGCCCGGATCATCGATGCCTACGTCGGCCCGTACACGTCGATCGACGAGGGCGTCACGATCGAGCGCTCCGAGGTCGAGCATTCGATCCTGCTCGCCGGTGTCACGGTTTGCGACCTCGAGGCGCGCATGGAGGCGAGCCTTCTGGGCCGCAACGTGAAGCTGACGCGCGGCGGGGGGATGCCGCGCACGCTCCGGATGATCGTGGGCGATCGCTCCGAGATCACGCTCCCGTGAAGCTGTGAGGCGGAGCGAAGTGAAGCCGAACTCCGCCCCGCGAGAGGCGGGCAGGGGGTGAGGGTTCTCGTCGCCGGCGCCGCCGGGATGCTGGGTCAGGACGTCGTCGACGCCTGTGTGGAGCGCCACCACGAGGTCTTCGCATTCGGGCGGCGGGAGCTCGACATCACGGATCCGCTCGACTGCGAAGACGCGCTCAACGAGATTCGCCCGGACGCAGTCGTCAACTGCGCGGCGTGGACCGACGTCGACGGGGCAGAGGCCGACGAGGCGGGCGCGATGAGGGTGAACGACACCGGAGCAGCGCACCTGGCGGGGGCGGCATCCAACGTCGGCGCGAAGGTCGTCTACATCTCGTCCGACTACGTCTTCGACGGCGAGGCGCACCGCCCCTACACGGAATCGTCCCTGACGGGCCCGATCTCGGCCTACGGCCGCTCGAAGGCGGCGGGCGAGACCTCAACCGCCGTGGCCAACGAGCGGCATCTGATCGTGCGCTCCTCATGGCTCTTCGGAACGCGGGGGCACAACTTCGTCGAGACGATGCTGCGGGCGGCCAGCCGCCAGCCGGAGGTGATCGTCGTGTCCGACCAGGTGGGAGTTCCAACCTTCACCCGCCACCTGGCCTCGGCCCTGGCCGATCTGCTGCCGTCAGAGGAGTTCGGCGTGCACCATGTCGTCGCCTCCGGGCAATGCTCCTGGTTCGACTTCGCCCAGGAGATCTTCGACCAGGCGGGATCGGAATGCCGCGTGATGGCAGGGACGACGGAGATGCTGGGGCGTCCCGCGCCACGGCCGGCCTACTCCCTGCTGGCGTCGGAGCGCGCGAACGCCCCGGTGCTGCCGAAGTGGCAGCGGGGGCTTCGCGAGTACCTTTTCGAGCGTGGTCAACCGGGCTGAGATCGGACGATGGGCATGATCCTCGTCACCGGCGGCGCCGGGTTCATCGGCTCCGCCTACGTCCGCCATCGCCTGGCCGCACACCCGGGCTCGCGGGTGCGGGTTCTCGACAAGCTCACCTACGCCGGCCGGCGCGAGAACCTCGAAGGCATTGAGGGGTGCGAGCTGATCGTCGGCGACATCGCGAACCCGGAGGTCGTCGCCGAGGCGATCGAAGGCTGCGAGGCGCTCGTCAACATCGCGGCCGAGTCGCACGTGGACCGCTCGATCGAATCGCCGGGCGAATTCATCCAGACCGACGTGTTCGGAACCTTCGTCCTGCTCGAGGCCACGCGCGAGGCCGGCATCCGCCACCTGCAGATCTCCACCGACGAGGTCTACGGATCGATCGCCGACGGCTCGTTCACGGAGGCCTCGCCGCTCGATCCGTCCTCGCCGTACTCGGCTTCGAAGGCAGGGGGCGACCTGCTGGTGGGCGCCTACCAGCACACCTACGGGACGGAGTCGCTGATCGTCCGCGCTTCCAACAACTACGGGCCGCGCCAGCACCCCGAGAAGCTGATCCCGCTCTGCATCCTGAACGCGCTGGCCGGCGATGAGCTGCCGGTCTACGGCGACGGCATGCAGATCCGCAACTGGCTTTGGGTCGAAGACTTCGCCGCCGCGATTGACGTGGTTCTCGCCAACGGGAGCCCGGGGGAGACCTATAACGTCGGCGGGCCCGACGAGCGGGCAAATATCGATGTCGTGCGGGAGATTCTGAAGCGAACGGACCGCGACGAGTCGCTGATCGAGCACGTGACCGACCGCTTGGGACACGACCGCCGGTACTCGCTTGGCTCGGAGAAGACCGAGGCCCTCGGCTGGAAGGCGAGGGTGGGATTCGAGGAGGGGATCGAGCGCGTGGTGGAGTGGTATCGGCAAAACGAGGACTGGTGGGCTCCGATTCGCTCGGGCGAGTACCGCGCCTACTACGAAAAGCAGTACGGCAAGGCCCTCGGCTGATGGCCGTCGAGCGCCTCGCGACGCACATCGATGGCCTCGTCCTGCTCGACGCGTCGGCCCACGGTGACGAGCGTGGCTTCCTGGTCGAGTCGTTCCGGGCAGCGCGCTGGGCGGAGCTTGGGGTGGATTGCGAGTTCGTCCAGGACAACCACTCGCGCTCCGAGCGGGGCGTCCTGCGCGGCCTCCACTTTCAGACCGATCCGGGGCAGGCGAAGCTGGTGCGATGCGTGCGCGGGTCGATCTGGGACGTTGCCGTTGACTTGCGCCGAGACTCGCCGAGCTACGGGAAGTGGGAGGGGTATGAGCTGAGCGACGCAAACCATCGCCAGCTGTTCGTCCCCGCCGGTTTCGCACACGGCTTCTGCGTGCTCTCCGATGTGGCCGATGTCGCCTACAAGCTGTCCAGCTACTTCAACGCCGCGACGGAAGCGGGAATCGCCTGGGACGACCCCGACATCGCCATCGAGTGGCCGATTCCGGATCCGCAGACCTCCGATCGCGATCGCGACGCTCCGCAGCTGGCCCAGATCGCCGACACCCTGCCGTTCTGAGCCGCTCCGCTGTCCTGGTTCGGGCTTGCATCGGGTCGTAGACTCGGTCGGTTGGCCACCGACTTGAAACAGAGCGCACAGTCCGACCCGCTGGAGCCGTTTTCGGCGCCCGTCAGGCGCTGGTTCGGGGCGTCGTTTGCGGCGCCAACCCCCGCCCAGGCGCAGGGGTGGCCCGCGATCGCGTCGGGGCGGAACACGCTGATCTGCGCTCCGACCGGGTCGGGCAAGACACTCGCCGCGTTCCTCTGGGGGATCGACTCGCTCGCCCGGCGCAAGGAGGAGCTCGGCCAGGGGGTGAAGCTCGTCTACGTCTCGCCACTGAAGGCCCTGTCCTACGACGTCGAGCGGAACCTGCGGGCGCCGCTAAAGGGCATCGGTGGCCCCGGTATCTCCGTCGGGCTCCGCACGGGCGACACGCCGCAGCGCGACCGCCAGGCGATGCTCCGCAAGCCGCCGGACATCCTGATCACGACGCCTGAGTCGCTCTACCTGATGATGAGCTCGCGGGCGCACGAGATCCTCACCGGCGTCGAGGCGGTGATCGTCGACGAGATCCACGCCGTCGCCCAGACCAAGCGCGGCGCGCACCTGGCCCTGAC
>JALZKA010000051.1 GCA_030859475.1 Actinomycetota bacterium | reverse complement strand
GATCCTCCCGCCGAGGAGGCCATAGAGACATGAGCGCTGCTCGATACCCAACAACCTCGAGAGGACCCTGACGACGAATCACAAACCCCACTTGACACGAAGCGCTTCTTCATAGAGACGAAAAGCGCGTTCGTCGCTTCGCATGGAAGCGGCTAAGTCGGGAAAGTAGGCGAAATGACCGACTCGGGTGATGAACGTTCCCAATGAACCGCGAATCGAAATCCCGAGTCCGCAATCCAGCACTCGCACGTCAGCAGGCCACCGCGGTGCTCGGCGGCATCGTTACGGGGTTTATCGCCGGTCTTCTGTTCCTCGAACTCGAAGCCCCGTTAGTGATCCGCGTCGTGCTTGTCGCTTCGCTGGTCTTGGGTTTCGAGCTCCTCGTGCGCAGACGACTCTGATCGCTTTCTTCATAGAGACAAGAAGCACGACTTTGAGTGGGGAGCATCTCGGTAGCAGCCAGAGCCGGATCTGGTTCTACGACAGGGCGTTCAGTCGCCCCGACTACGGTCAGAAACCCCGACAAATCGCGTCAGTCCGCGCCAAGCTGCCGCACCGCGTCGGGCAGAGTGCGATCGAGCGTGTCGTCGTCGCCAGGACCCGACCGGTCGGGTTGCAAACATCGGATCGTGCCCACGATCAGCGCCTTCTATGGCATCCTCATTCGCATGTACTTCAGCGACCATCCTCCGCCTCATTTCCATGTTCGCTACGGCGAACACAAGGCGCGCTTCTCGATCCCCGATGGTGAGCAGATTGACGGAGAGCTGCCGGCGCGCGCCACCCGTCTTGTGCGTGAGTGGGCGGCTCTTCACCAGGACGAGCTCGAGGAGAACTGGCGTCGATGCGAGAAGAGGGTGCCGCTCGCATCCGTGGAGCCACTGCCATGATGGCGCCCGACGTCAAGGCAGCGATCCCCCTCGACCCCTATGTGGTTCGGGTCGTCTTCTCCGATGGCGAGGTCCGAGACGTTGACATCGAGCCGCTGCTTTCCGGCCCTGTCTTCGAGCCGTTGCGGGATCCGGCGACGTTCGCGAGCGTCACCGTGCACGAGTCCGGCGACACGATCGTCTGGCCGAACGGCGCGGATCTCGATCCCGATGTCATCTACGGCACAGCCCCGGCCGACTGGGCGCCGCCATTCAAGGTGACAACGCCCCAGCAAGCGTCAACGGGATAGCGCCGTTCGCGTCCGCTACCAGCTGTCTCCGCGTCCGAACGCCGCGGAAACGGTAGGCGGCGCGGTAGGGGCATCCCATTTTCGTGGCTTGATCAAGCCCCGTGGCGCGGGTTTCTCACCAGTCGCCCGATGCGAGGAACCGCGAAACTCCGCTCGCGACCGGGGGCTTTCGGTTCTCTGAGCGTGGACCAACTGCGAACGGCCCGTACCTGACCGCAATCCGGGTCGAGCGCTACTAGCTCACTCCACCCACTCGCCCCGCCCTTGGATCGTCAACGCCTGGGCCGGGCGCACGGCGCGCTCGGACCGCGAGCATGACACTGACAACGATGATCCAAAGCCCGCCCGCGGGGAAGGAGAAGTACCCGATCGGCGTTGCGCCCAGCAGCGCCAGCAGGATCGCGATCCAGCCAAGCCAGCTCGGCAGAGACCGGGTTTGAAGGATCGAGATTCCCGACGTGAGGAGGAAGGTGATCGCGCCGAGGGCTATCGGGATGAAGTCGTTGTCCCAGAGCGCCTGCAGGCTCTGAACGGCACTTGGTTCGATGTCTTCAACCGACTCGGCCAAGGCGAGCATGATGGTGGCGTCAACCGCCCCACCGACGGCCATAATCGCGGCGCCGACCAGCACCAGGGGCGCAAACGGAGCTTCTCCGGCGGCACTGAATACCCGCCGAAGATGATTGGCGAAGAAGAGCAGAGCAAGCAACCCGAGGCCGCCGACCATGAGGCCAAGAACGATCGAGTCCTTGTCGTCGACGTAGAAGTCGACGATCTCCTCGACCGGCGATTCGACATCCGGCGGCTCACCGCCGATCGTCCAGCCGACGATCAGCAAAACCACGAAAGCGATGCCCGTCAGCGGCATCCACCAGTCCCTACGCATGCTGCTCCCCTTCCCCTCGTTAACCCGTGTGCCGCACCTTAGCGCGGAGTGACGACCATCGTCGTTTCGCGGGCGAAAAGCGTTTACGCGCGCTTCGGCGCCGGAGCCTCGACGCCGGCGGTCGCGAGCGCGCTGGCGGCGCAGGCGCGCACGATCGCGCTCGGCTCGACCGTGAAGAGCTCCGGCAGGCCGGCCTGGGTGCGGCGCATGCCTACGCGGATCCGCGCGAGGTGCATCGCGCCGAGGATCTGGGTCCAGAGCAGGTTCGCGGTGAGCTCGGGGTCCGCAAGGTCGAGCTCGCCGCGCTCCACGCCGACGCGCAGGATCCGGGCGACGTGGTCGATGCAGTTCGCCATGCCCTGCCCGAGGCGTAGCCAGATCTCCTCGCTGACGATTTTGTTGAGCTCCCCCGCGGGGCGGCGCATCAAGGCAAGCGAGCTGTCGAGGAACGCCGGATAGCGTTCGCAGAAGCCGGCGAAGGTCTCGGCGGTGCGCTGGAGGCGCGCCGCGACGTCCTCGCCGCCCGTACGCTCGGCGGCATCGAGCTCGCCCTCCAGCTCTCGCAGGTAGTCGGTGACCGCCGCGACGAAGAGCTCCTCCTTCGAGGAAAACTCGCGATAGATCAGGCCGCGGGCGATGCCCACCGACTTCGCGATCTCCTCGATCGGCGCGTCCTGCATCCCGCGCTCGTCGAACAGCGCCCGAGTCGCCGCGATCAAGTCGCGCTGGCGCCCCCGGCGGAGCGGACCCTTCTCAGTGGTAGCCATGAGGAATAGATCGTACGTCGGTGGGTAGGGTGAACGAATGGTTGACAGACGTTCTCAAAGCCTTCGGAGCTAAGCCGTGGCCGAGCGCGGCGCCGAGCCGAAGGTCCCGGAAGTCAGAAAGCGCGCCCTCCAGGCGATGCGTGCCCTGTTCACGCCCCTCCTGCCTGACGACTACCTGGAGCTGATCAACCCGCTCTGGTCGACCCGCGAGCTGCGCGGGCGGATCGAGCGGATCGAGTCCGAAGCCGACAACGCGGTCACGGTCCTGATTCGCCCGGGCTTCGAGTGGGAGGGCCATGAGCCCGGCCAGTACCTGCGGATCGGCGTCGTCGTCGACGGCATCCACCACTGGCGCGCCTATTCGCTGACGTCGGATCCGGATCGCGAGGACGGCTACATCTCGATTACCCCGAAGCTGGTCGACGCCGGCAAGGTCTCGCCGTACTTCGTGCAGAAGGCCCGGCCCGGCGAGATCGTTCGCCTCGGCGGGGTCGAGGGGACGTTCACCCTGCCCGAACCGGCGCCGGAGAAGACGCTGTTCATCAGCGCCGGCAGCGGCATCACCCCGATCATGAGCATGCTGCGCGCGCTGAACCACCGCGGTGAGGTCGGCGACGCGCGCCACATCCACTCCGCGCGCCATCGCGACGGCGTGATCTTCGGCGAGCAGCTCCACCGGATCGAGCACGAGAACGAGGGCTTCAAGCTGCACCTACAGGTGACCAGCGAGGATGGGCGGATCACCCCCGAGGACCTCGACCGTTTCTGCCCCGATTGGCGCGAGCGTGAGGCCTTTCTCTCCGGCCCCGGGGAGATGATCGACGCGTTCCTGGATCACTGGGAGCGCGAGGGCAAGCTCGAGCGCCTTCACGTCGAGCGCTTCCAGCCCGTGATCGGCGGCGACGGCGAGGAGGGCAAGGGCGGCACCGTCAGCTTCGTGAAGTCCGACGAGGAGGCCGAATGCGACGGCGGCACGCCGATCCTCGTCGCCGGCGAGGAGGCCGGCCTCGAGCTGCCGTTCGGCTGCCGGATGGGAATTTGCCACACCTGCGTGGGCAAGCTCCGCTCGGGCGAGGTGCGCGACCTGCGGACCGGTGAGGTGAGCAATCGAAGCGGCGAGACCGTGCGGACCTGCGTGAACACGGCCGATGGGCCGGTTGAAATCGAACTGTGAGGAGAAACCAGAAATGACGACAGCTGAAACCCAGGCCCAGGCCGAGCCGAACGGCAGCCAGATCGAAAGCCCGCTCAAGCACCTGACGGAGGAGCAGATCTCGGAGCTGGCGAAGGAGTTCGACGCGATCCACGACGAGGTCTACTCCGACCTTGGCGAGCACGATCGCCGCTACATCACGTCGATGATCGAGATGCATCGCCGCCTCGCCGTGATGGCACGCGTGTTTCTGCTCGCGGCGCGCCACCGGCCGGCGTGGGTCGCCGGGACTGCCGCGAACTCCGCGGCCAAGATCCTCGAGAACATGGAGATCGGGCACAACGTGATGCACGGTCAGTGGGACTGGATGAACGATCCGCATATCCACTCCTCCACGTGGGACTGGGACACGGCCTCGACGGCCGAGGCGTGGAAGCACTCGCACAACTACATCCACCACACGTTCACCAACATCCGCGGCAAGGACAAGGACCTGGGCTACGAGATCATGCGGATCGACCCGCATCAGAAGTGGCACCCGGTCTATGTCTTCCAGCCGCTTTACAACATTCTTCTGATGGCGCTGTTCGAGTGGGGGGTGGCTTTCCACGACCTCGACCTCGAGGCGGTGCGCAAGGGCGAGAAGGACAAAAAGCAGGTCATCCACGAGCTGAAGGGCATCGGCGTCAAGGCGCGCGA
The DNA here is from genome assembly GCA_030859475.1 of Actinomycetota bacterium. Lineage (GTDB taxonomy): Bacteria > Actinomycetota > Thermoleophilia > Solirubrobacterales > 70-9 > JALZKA01. Next base: position 9,807 of record JALZKA010000051.1, on the reverse strand, counting down.
CCAGTTCGTGAAGGACTACGTCGCCTGGCCCGCGATCTCCAGCCTGGCGGCCGGGGCCGCGGATCTCCTTGTCGGCCGCGACCCGAAGCGCGCGCTCGCCCGCGGGCGCGAGACGTTCAAGCAGGCCGCCACGGCGAACGCGACCGCCAACGTGGCGCGGAACCTGTGGTCGCACGCGATCATCTTCTGCGGCCACTTTCCCGACCAGACCTACACCTTCACCCCGGAGGAGACGGAGGATGAGAGCCGCGGCGCCTGGTACGTGCGCCAGCTCGTGGGCGCGGCCAACATCGAGGGCGGCCCGTTCTTTCACGTGGCGTCGGGCAACCTGGGCTATCAGGTGGAGCACCACCTGTTTCCGGACATGCCCTCGAGCCGCTACGCGCAGATCGCGCCCCGCGTGAAGGACATCTGCGAGCGCTACGAGCTGCCCTACAACACCGGGCCGTTCTTCAGGCAATGGGGAATGGTGAACCGCACGATCCTGCGTCTGGCCTTCCCGGGCGGCAAGCCGCGCCCGAAGCCCGGCCCGTACCGCGGCGGCGAGGGCAGATCACGACCGGGCGCGAACGGCAGCGGGACCGTACGAAGTCGCGAGCCGGAGCCATCGGGCCCGCCATACTCGCCCTGATGCCAGAGGTCGATGTCAGCGCCCAGGACCGCTTCGTCCTCCGCCAGCGGGTGAAGCTGGTCATCAACCAGTACGAGTTCTCGACGCCGGACGAGGCCGGCGACGGTGAGCCGTTCTGCTTCGTCGAGCAGAAGCGTTTCAAGTTCAAGGAGGACATCCGCTTCTTCACCGACGACACGAAGCAGCAGGAGATCCTGAAGATCCTCGCCCGCCAGCGCTTCGACCCGCGCGCCCGCTACGACGTGACCCTGCCGGACGGCACCAAGGTCGGGCAGATCCAGAAGGTGTTCGGCAAGTCGCTGTTGCGCTCGACGTTCGTGATCTACGACGGCAGCGGCCAGGAGGTCGCGACAGCGCGCGAGCGAAGCCTTCCGGTCGCCCTCGTCCGCCGGGTCATCGGCCTGATCCCATACGTGGAGATCGTCGCGGAGTGGCTGCCGATCCCCTACGACTTCGAGTTCCTGCACGGCGAGGAGCAACTGGGGATGCTGCGCAGGCGGCGCATGCAGTGGCGCGACATCTACGACTTCGACCTGACCGGCGACCCGGCCCGCACGATCGATCGGCGACTGGCCCTGGCGATCGCCGTCGGCATGGACGCGCTCCAGGCGCGGTAGCCGCCCCCGCGGATCGAACAGCGTCGTGTAGTAATGGGCGCATGAGCGAACCCAACCCCACCGACCTCTATTCGATCCCCCAGCAGCACCTGGACTTCCGCGACCTCGTCCGGCAGATCGCGACCGAGCAGGTCGCGCCCCGCGCCGCCGCGATCGATCAGGCCGACGAGTACCCGCAGGACATGCGGAAGATCCTGGCCGAGCAGGACATCCTGGGGCTGCCGTTCGCCGAGGAATACGGCGGCACCGGTACCGGCACCCTGATGCTGCAGATGGCGGTCGAGGAGCTGGCCAAGGCATCGGCGGCGGTCGCGCTGATCCTGATGGTCCAGGAGCTTGGCAGCCTGCCGATCCAGCTCTTCGGGTCAAAGGAGCTGAAGCAGCGGCTCCTCCCCGACCTGGCGAGCGGCAAGACCTCACCGGCCTTCGCCCTGTCGGAGCCCGACGCCGGCTCGGACCCCGCCGCGATCCGGACCACGGCAGTCGCAGACGGCGACGAGTGGGTCATCAACGGGACCAAGAACTGGATCACGAACGCCGGGATCGCCGACTACTACGTCGTCTTTGCCGTCACCGACCGCGAGCACGGGCGGATCACCGCGTTTGTCGTCGAAGCCGATCGCGACGGCTTCAGCGTTCCCAAGTACGAGCACAAGCTCGGGATCCACGGCTCGCCCACGGGCCAACCGGTCTTCGAGGACGTCCGGATTCCGAACGAGAACGTGATCGGCGAGGTCGGCCGGGGGCTTTCAGTGGCGCTCGGCACCCTGGAGCGGACCCGGCTAAGCGCCGCCGCTCAGGCCGTCGGCATCGCCCAGGGCGCCACCGACTACGCGAACGAGTACGCCAAGGAGCGGATCGTCCGCGGCAAGCCGATCAACCAGCTCCAGGGCATCCAGTTCAAGCTGGCCGACATGCAAACGAAGACGGCGGCAGCCCGCGAGCTCCTCTACAAGGCATGCGCCATGGTCGACCGGGACGATCCCCTGGTCGGCATGTACTCGTCGATGGCGAAGCTGTTTGCCTCAGACACGGCAATGGAGGTAACCGTCGAAGCCGTGCAGGTTCTGGGCGGTTACGGCTACGTCAGCGAGTACCCGGTCGAGCGGATGATGCGCGACGCCAAGATCACCCAGATCTACGAGGGAACGAACGAGATCCAGCGAGTCGTGATCGCCCGGCACATGGCGGGTTAAGCAAGCGCGGCGAGCAACCGCCGGACGACGCCGTCCTCGTCGAGTCGGATCTGGCGCCCCGTCACTGGTATCACGGAGATCCCATTGGCCCTGAGGGTGGCGACCTTTAGGCGATCCCGTTCAAAAGCTGTTCGCCCGGAATGGCCCTCGTACCCGTCTACCTCGACAACGAACTTCTTGTCGCGCCAGAGGAAATCCACCTCGTAGCCCTCGATCGTTCCGTTCACCTCAAAGCCCTCGATGCCGTGCTCACGGAGCAACCGGAGGAACGCGATCTCGCCGGACGAGCGAGTGCGGCGCGGGCCGCCGGGAATGTCGAGCACGCTGCGGAGTGCCGCAACGCCGCGTTTGTGCGGGTTGCGATCGAGCTGATCGCGCAGTTCGGCTTCGCTCGCGAGGCCGCGGTAGTTCGCTTCGGCGAGGAGCTTCTCGAGGTGATCGACGTCCAGCTCCGAAGCCAGATCCAGGATGGTCCGCGGCGGGCTCGTAACCAGCATCTCGTGGCGGCGCCGGACATCGCGGCGGGTCAGAGCTGCTTGATGGGTGATGATGCGTGGCCGGTTGGCGCTCCGTTCGGGCGGAAGTGTGATGCAGACCGCTGCTGTGGCTGGGTATGGGAGAAGCCCCCAGAGCGCAGCGGCGCTTCGGTGGCTGAGAACTGCTTTATGGCCGCAGGCGAGGAGGGCCGCCATCTCGTGGGCGTGGGGTGGAAGGGCTTCGTGTCCGACGAGGTAGACGCCGCGGTGAACCTGGAGGAGGCATCCCGCCTCGAGCCTGCGTGTGATTTGCCGCGCGGTGATGCCCACGGCGAGCAACTGGACCCGCGCGACCACACCGTGCTGGCGGCTCGCGATTCGCGAAATGATCTGGTCTGGCGGTTGAGTGTGGGTTTGACTACCTATGTGGTAGTCAACCCCTGTGTCAACCGCCGCGCCCCCTCGGGGGGCCGGCCCCTATTTGATGAAGAGGATCTCCGAGTACTTCGGCAGCGGCCAGAGGTCGTCGGCGACCACCTTCTCGAGCTTGTCCGCCGCCTCGCGGACGGTGTTCATGGCGGCGAGCTGGTGGTCGCGCGCGTACTCGGCCAGCTCCAGGCCCTCGACGCCGTCCGGGTAGCCGTTCGCCTGGGCGAGCTTTCCGATCGCCGTGTTCAGGTCCTCGATCAGGCCCTTGACATCGCCGGCCAGCGAGCCGACGCCCGCCGCGTCGATCATCGCCAGATGGCGAAGCCCGGCCGGCAGGAGCATGGTGCGGGCGATCGCCTCGGTCGTCTCGGCCTCGATATTGGCGCGGATCACGTACTGCTCGAGCCAGACCTCGTAGCGGGACTCCAGCTCGCGCTCGGAAAGCACGCTGTACTTGCCGAACGCGGCCACCGTCGGCTCGGAGATCACCTCGGGCAGGGCCTCGGGGGTGGTGCGCAGGTTCTTCAGCCCGCGCGACTCTGCCTCGGCGTGCCACTCCTCCGTGTAGTTGTCGCCGCTGAACAGGATCTGCTTGTTCTCCGTGTAGGCGCTGGCGACGACCTCCAGCACGGCTGGGACGACGTCGCCGCTTCCGACCTTCGCCTCGAGCTGGTCGGAAAGATCGTCGATCGCCTCGGCAACGATCGTGTTCAGAACCGTGTTCGGGAAGCCCAGCGACATGCTGGAGCCGAGCGCGCGGAACTCGAACTTGTTGCCCGTGAACGCGAACGGGGAGGTCCGGTTGCGATCACCGCCGTGCATCGGCAGCGGCGGCAGGACCGTCGATCCCAGCTCAAGGAAGGAGGCTGGGGTGTTCCCGTCGCCGGTGCCCGACGCGATCGACTCGAACGCCTTCTCGAGCTCGCCGCCCAGGAAGATCGAGATGATCGCGGGTGGTGCCTCGTTGGCGCCGAGGCGGTGGTCCTGGCCGATGTTGGCGACGGACGCGCGCAGCAGGCCCTGGTGCCTGTTGACGGCCTGGATCACCGCCGCGCAGAAGAACAGGAAGTTCGTGTTCTCCGAGGGGGTGTCGCCCGGCTCCATCAGGTTGTGGCCCGTATCGGTGCCCATCGACCAGTTGTTGTGCTTGCCCGAGCCGTTGACGCCGGCGAACGGCTTCTCGTGCAGCAGGCAGATGAGGCCATACTTGCGGGCCACCGACTGGAGGACCTGCATCAGGAGCTGCTGATGGTCGGAGCCGACGTTCGAGTTCTCGAAGATCGGCGCGATCTCGTACTGGGCGGGGGCGACCTCGTTGTGCCGCGTCTTCACCGGGATGCCCAGCTTCGCCATCTCGGTCTCCGCATCGAGCATGCAGGCCAGGATCCGCTCCGGGATCGCCCCGAAGTAATGATCGTCGAGCTCGTGGCCCTTGGGCGGCTTGGCGCCGAACAGCGTCCGTCCGGTGGTCACCAGGTCGGGACGCTCGTAGTAGTACTGCTCGTCGATCAGGAAGTACTCCTGCTCCGGGCCAACGGTCGTGAAGACGCGCTGGGCGTCGGTCTCGCCCAAGAGCCGCAGGGCGCGTATCGCCGCCCGCGAGAGCGCGTCCATCGACCGCAGCAGCGGGATCTTCGCGTCGAGCGCCTCGCCGGTCCACGAAGCGAATGCCGTGGGGATGCAGAGCAGGGCGCCGTTGGGGTTCTCAAGCACGAAAGCCGGGCTGGTCGGGTCCCACGCGGTGTAGCCGCGGGCCTCGAACGTCGCGCGGATCCCGCCGGTCGGGAACGAGGACGCATCAGGCTCCCCCTGAATCAGCTCCGACCCCTTGAAGTTCGCGATCGCAGTGCCGTCGCCGGCCGGGCCGAAGAAGGAATCATGCTTTTCCGCCGTCAGCCCGGTCAGGGGCTGGAAGACGTGGGTGAAGTGAGTCGCCCCCTTCTCGAGGGCCCACTCCTTCATCGCCTCCGCCACCTCGTCGGCCAGCGAGGGGTCGAGCGCTTCGCCCTTCTCGAGGATCGCCTGAAGCTGTCGGAAAGCGTCGCGGGAGAGCCGTTCCTTCTGGGCTGCGGGCGAGAAGACGTTGACGCCGAACGGGTACGTGTCGGTCTTGCTCAGGTCGAGCGAACCCAGGGCTTCGCCGTTCGGGCTCCACTGGGCGGCGGTGACGTTGTGCTGACGGATCCTGGGCATTGGGCTGCTTGACCTCCTGGCGCAGGAATGGCGCCCCGGTTCGGGACGCATTGCGGCGCGCTATCTGATTGACGATGAAAGAGCTGTCCGCAGGATATTCGGCCGCGCAAGCGAGCCCTTGTCCGCCTGTCCAAAGATGCCCCGCGGCGCTTCGCCGCGGTGTCGGACGACCGCTCGCTTCCGGCACGTCATGATTGCCAGGCAGTGAGCACCGTCAATGATCCGCTGATCGACGCCCACGGGTGAGTGGCGGCGTGATGCCTGAGCCTGCCGACCAGGCGATGATGCGCGCCGCCGTGATCACCGTCTCGACGGCGAAGTCGGCCGGCGAGGGTGAGGACGTAAGCGGCCCGAAGCTCCGCGACCTCCTGGCCGCGGCCGGCTGCGACGTGGTCGCCGTCGACCTGATCGCCGACGACCGGGAGCTGATCGCCGGGCGCTTGCGCTACTACGCCGACGAGGGTGGCTGCGGCCTGATCGCCACCACCGGCGGCACCGGCCTTTCACCTGACGACGTGACCCCCGAGGCGACGCGCGACGTGATCGACCGCGAGGCGCCGGGGATCGCGGAAGCGATGCGCCTGGCCTCGCGTGAGCACGTTCCGCGCTTCTGGATGCTCTCGCGCGGGGTGGCCGGCACCCGCGGCCGCTGCCTGGTCGTCAACTTCCCCGGCAACCCGAACGCGATCGAGCAGGTGGGTGCGGCGATCGCGCCGGCTTTGCGGCACGCCCTGGGCCTCCTCGCGCGCTGACGGCATTAGCCGGCCAGGTCGTCCCTCGTCCAGTCGTCCAGCAGATGAAGCAGCTCGGGCGGGCCATCGTCGCCGACGAGTGCCACCGTCCCTGGCCAGTAGGCGCTGCCCTTCGACGTCGCCCGCAGGAGACCGGGGCTGTGGACCCAGCTCCCGGTGTTCCAGAGCGTGGTCTTGCCGTCGCGGGCCGTCCAGCCGTCCTCTTCGGCCAGGGGACCGCGCCGGTGGGTGTGGCCGAAGATCACGTGGTCGGCCCCGATCGTAAGGCGGTCGACCACCTCGCCGATCGCGTGGATCCCGGCGCGGGTAATCGCGTTAGGAGACAAATCCGCCCTGACCGGCCCGATGCCCAGCCGGTTCGCGACCCCGACCGCCCCGGGCAAGGCGACCGAGCCCAAGAGCCAGCCGCGAATTCGCGCGCTCGGGCCGTCGCCACCCGAGAGGGAGTCCCAGATCCGCTTTGTCGGGCTGCCCCCGGGGTGGCCGCTGACGGCGCCGGCCTGCGCCAAGGCGAATAGGAACGCATAAACCGGGGCCGCGATGCGCTCGTAGTCGTCGGGCGAGTCGGGCTGGGGCTCGTGCTCGGGTGGATCGAGCGGGTCGGGGCCCGTGGGAGCCAGGCCGAGGGTCCGCTCGACAAGCGCCAGGCCCAGCCGCTCGAACGTGGGGATCGTCAGGTGCCGATCCAGGTAGTGGCCGTGGATCGCGAAGACGTCATCGCGCACCCAGACGCCCGGGTAGGAGATCGTGATGTCAGCGTCCGGCAGCGCGTCGCGCAAAAGCGACGCCGGCCACGCGTCCAAGGCCACCGTGTCGGCCAGGCCAAGGGTCGGCGCCGCAACGTCGGTGCGCTGCTCCAACCAGCCGGAAACGAGCCGGTGGTCGTGGTTGCCCGGAACGACGACGGCGCGGCCGCGCGCGGCTCCGACGAGACGGTCGAGGATCGGGGTCGCGAGCCCGATTGCCTCCGACAGGGGCCGGTCGCGGAGCTCGACGATGTCCCCCAGAAGGATCAGCTGATCGGAGCCGGCGATCACCTCGAGCAGCGGCTCGATCGCCTCGTCGCGGCGCAGCAGGTCGGCGTCCGAGCCCGCGCCCAGGTGGAGGTCGGAGACGATCGCGGTCTTCACCCCCCTGATCCTCTCAAGCCCGCCCGGCATTAGACTCGCCGGCCGATGGCGAAGATTCCGGCACCCGCACCCGACCCTGCTGCCGTGCTGGCCGCGAGCGACCTCTTCGATGTGAATCAGCGGGCGACCCTGGCGGCGCTCTGCGATACGTTCATCCCCGCGCTCGAGCCACCGGCGGGCGACGAGGGTGCCGCGGAGTTCTGGCGGCGAGCGGCGTCTCACATGGCGGTGGCCGAGGGAGTCGAGGTCGGGTTGTTTGGTGCCGGCCTGGCAGTGGAAGTCGTTGCCGGCCTGCGTGGTCTCCTGGACGCGCTGGCCGCGAACGGACTGACCGCGGAAGCGCCGCAGGACGCCCGCGAGCAGATCGTGAACGGCGTCGGCGACTCCGACCCCGACGCGCTCGCCGGCATCGCGACGCTCCGGGCGATCGCCGGGTCGATCTTCTATGCCGCGCCCGACCCCGCAACGGGCCGTAACCCAAACTGGGACCCGATCGGCTTTCCCGGGCCGATCGCGCGACCGCCCGCAAATCGCGACGGTCAGCTGCGCGTTCGTCGTGCGGGCGGCGCCGATGAGACGATCGAGGCGGACGTCTGCGTCGTCGGCTCCGGCGCCGGGGGCGGCGTGGTCGCAGCCGAGCTCGCCGCGGCTGGCCGCTCGGTGGTGGTGCTGGAGGCCGGGGACTACTACGACGACGAGGACTTCGACGGGCTCGAGCTGTCGGCGTATCAGCGCCTCTACCTGAACGGCGGGCCGTTTCCAACGGCGGAGGGCCAGGTTTCGATCGTCGCCGGATCGGGCGTGGGCGGCGGCACCGTGGTCAACTGGACGAACTGCCTGCGAACGGCCGACCGCGTACGAGCCGAGTGGGCGTCCGAGCACGGCCTGACCGACCTCGCCGAGTCGAGCTACGACGCACACCTCGACGCCATCTTCGAGCGCCTCCAGGTGAACGACAGGTGTAGCGATCTGAACGGCCCGCACCAGCGACTCCAGCAAGGCTGCGCGGAGCTTGGCTACGACTTCCGGCTGATCACCCGCAACACCGACCCGGAGACCTATGAGCCCGAGTCGGCCGCCTATATGGGCTTCGGCGACCAATCGGGCTCGAAGCAGTCGACTGCCAAGACCTACCTGGTCGACGCGCAGGCGGACGGGGCCGAGATCTGCGCTGGCGCCCGGGCGCAGCGCGTCTTGACCGAGGGCGGCCGGGCGGCGGGCGTGGAAGCGCTGTGGTCGGACGATCCGGCGACCGAGCTCTCGCTGCTGACCGTCCGCGCCCCCATCGTCGTCGTCGCCTGCGGGTCGATCGAGTCGCCCGCGTTGTTGCTGCGCTCAGGCGTCGGCGGGCCCGTCGTCGGCGAGCACCTTCGCCTGCACCCCACGGTCGCGGTCACCGCCTATTACGACGAGCCTCAGAACTGGATGTGGGGGCCACCGCAGGCCGCGCTCTCGCACCAGTTCGCCGACACGGGGGACGGCTATGGCTTCCTGATCGAGTCCGCGCAGGCCACCACCGGGCTCTTCGCCGGGGCGATTCCCTGGCGATCCGGGGCGGACCACAAGCGGCGGATGCGCGAGTGGGCGCACGCCGCAGCGCTGATCGCCCTGGTCCGGGAACGCGGCGAGGGCCGGGTGGAGATTGATGCGGACGGAAGGGCGGTGGTTCAGTACCCGATCACCGACGAGCTCGACCGCGCGAACCTGAAGCGCGGCGTCGAGCAGCTGGTGCGCGTCCACGCTGCCGCCGGGGCGCGCGAAATCGTCGGCAGCGGCATGCGCGCGCCGGATTGGGCTCGCGGCGACGACCTGGAGGCGTTCATCACCGCCCTCAACGACCTGGAGATCAAACCGCGCGAGTTCGTCACCTTCTCCGCCCACCAGATGGGCAGCTGCCGGATGGGTCGCGATCCGGCTACCTCGGTCGCGAATCCATGGGGCGAGCTCCACGACACGCCCGGGGTCTGGATCGGCGACGCGTCCGCGTTCCCGTCGGCGTCCGGCACCAACCCGATGGCCACGATCATGGCCCTGGCGCGGCGCACCGCGCACGCGATCGCGGCCGCCTGAGGCTCCTGTGCCGGCGAGCGCCTACCGCACTCCTGACGAGCGCTTCGAGCGGCTGCCCGGCTTTCCGTTCCGGGCTCACTATCGCGAGCTCGACGGGCTTCGATTGGCGCACATCGACGAGGGGGAGGGGCGGCCCGTCGTCTTCTTTCACGGCGAGCCGACCTGGTCTTATCTGTGGCGGCACGTGATCCCGGCGGTCCGCGACGCCGGATTTCGCTGCATCGCGCCCGACTACGCGGGCTTCGGCCGCTCGGACAAGCCGACAGACCTCGGCTGGTACTCCTACGACCGCCATGTCGAGACGGTCGCTCCG
>JALZKA010000006.1:3021-36567 GCA_030859475.1 Actinomycetota bacterium | reverse complement strand
GGCCATAGGTGAAGTCGATCAGGCCGACTGCCGGAATGCCTCGAGCCAAGAACGGCAGATGGTCGTCCATGACACCTGCCGTCTCACCTATAAAGGGGGAGGGCGATCCGTCCACCATTTCGGCCGCCTCGGCGAACTCGGCGTAGAGCCCGGGGTCTGAGCCCGCCTCGTAGGGAATCTGCAGGTCGCAGTCGCCGACGAGGTCGAACAGGACCATGGCCCGGATCTCGTCAAGCGGCGGCGACCCTTGGGCACCGCGCTCGGCGTAGGCGACATATTGGCGGCTCCCGCGCGTCCCGTCCTCGTCGAACGGCCGGTCGCCGCGCGCCTCCTCGGCGTCGAAGAGCGCTATCCGGATCGATGGCCCGGACCGGGGCGCGTCGTCGGCCAGCACGCGAGCCAGCTCCAGCACGACGGCCACGCCCGACGCGCCGTCGTTGGCGCCGGCGAAATCAGGTCCGACTCCGGTCTTGGTGTCGTGGTGCGCACCGACCACGATGACGCCGGGGGCGGATCCCGGAATCGTGGCGACCACGTTCCGCCATGGCCGCTGAACGCGAACGTCCTCGGTCCCCGCTGCTCGCAGCCGGCCCGCGATCAACCTGACCACCTCCGCGCCCCCCCTCGATCCCGCCGGCCGCGGGCCGATCTCGACCTGCGCACGCAGGTCCCGAAACGCACGCATGCCGTCGAACTCGGATTTCGGTGCGGGCTCGTCCGAGCACCCGGGCAAGGCCAGCACCAACGTTGCGACCGCGACGATCAGGCGCTTCACAAATTTCGAGGCTAACGGGGTAGGTTCTGGGGGATGGCACAGGGTCACATGGACCGGCTCTCGGCGATGGACGTCTCGTTCCTGACGAACGAGTCCTCATCAGCCCACATGCACGTCGGCGGGATCCTGATCTTCGAGGGGCCGCCGCCGGCCTATGAGGACCTGCTCGCGCAGGTTTCCTCGCGCCTCCACCTGGTGCCTCGCTTCCGTCAGAAGCTGGCAAACCCCCCGGTGGAGACGGGGCGTCCGCTCTGGATCGACGACCCCAGCTTCAACCTGGAGTACCACGTGCGCCACTCGGCTCTCCCGTCGCCGGGCTCGGAGGAGCAGCTTCGCAACCTCGCCGCCCGCGTCTTCAGCCAGCAACTGGACCGGACGAAGCCGCTCTGGGAGCTGTGGCTCGTGCAGGGGCTGACCCGCAACCGGTTCGCGATCGTTTCCAAGACCCATCACGCGCTGGTGGATGGGGTCTCCGGGGTCGACATCGCCACGGTGCTGTTCGACCTGAAGCCGGTGCCCGATCCCATCCCCCCGCCGCACGAGTGGGTCCCGGAGCCATCGCCCTCACCAGCCCAGCTCGCGGCCAAGGGCGCCGAGGGCCTCGCGAAGCTCACCCTGGCCGTCGGCAGACGGGCCGAGCGCGCGGTTACCAATCCGCGCACGAGCCTGCGGCAGGCCGCCAAGCTGGCCGGCGCCGTCAGCGAGGTGGCTTGGAACTTCACAGATCCGGCGCCTGACCTGCCGCTGAACCTCGAGATCGGCTCACACCGGCGCTTCGTTTGGGTACGCAGCGACCTGGCGCAGTTCAAGCGGATCAAGGACGCGATGGGCGGGACAGTCAACGACGTGGTCCTGGCCGTGGTCGGGGGCGGCGTACGCGAATGGCTGCACGCCCGGGGAATCAAGACCGAGGGCATGGAAGTCCGGGCCCAGGTGCCGGTTTCGATCCGCGCGACAGACGAGAAGGGGCAGCTGGGCAACCGAATCACGGCGATGCGCGCCGCACTCCCCGTCTTCATCGAGGATCCGGTCAAGCGACTGGAGCGGGTCCGCGAGCAGATGCGCGATCTCAAGGAGTCCCAGCAGGCCCTGGGCGCCGAGGTGATCTCCCGGTTCAACGACTTTGCCCCGCCCACGATTCTGGCTCAGGCGGCGCGGATCAACTTCTCGACGCGGCTGTTCAACATGGTGATCACGAACGTGCCCGGGCCGCAGGTGCCGATCTACCTGCTGGGGCGCGAGCTCGAGGACATCTTTCCGGTGGGCTTCCTGCCACCCAACCAGGCGCTGTTCGTCGCGATCATGTCCTATAACGGCGCCGTGAACTTCGGATTGCTGGCGGACTACGACTCGATGGAGGACGTGCAGGTGATCGCGGACGGCATCGAGGGTGCCCTGGCTGACCTGCTTGAAGCGGCCGAGCAGGCGGAGCGCGAGGGCTCCACCGAGGCGTCACCCAGCAAGACCTGACCCAAATCGCGGGTCAGGGCGTACCATTCAACGACATGGAGGGCGGACCCTTTCGCTACCACCTCGAGCTCACGCCCGAGCAGCTCAAGATCACCCACACGGCGCTGCGGAGCCTGCTCGACGACTTCGGGCACGACGAGCAGGAGATCCAGACCGTGATTCACGAGGTGCTGGCCAAGCTTCCCGATGAGCACGCGATCAGGGCCATCCGGATCGGCGAGGACGGCACCCCGGCCACCGCGCTCAGCTCGGTTCCGGACCCGGACTCCGACGATCCCGGCGACCCAAGCGCGGCTTAGGCCTCCAGGCTAAGCCGACCGGCGCAGGGTGTCCGTTTCGGTTCAGATTGGCCTGCTGCTCTCGCTGGCCACCGCGTTCGCGTCGGTCCTCGGCTTCTTGTACAAGCACCGCGGCGCGATCGCGTCTCCCGAGGTCGACATGCGCAGGCCTCTGCGCACGTCGCTCACCCTGTTTCGCAACCCCTGGTACACGCTGGGCATCGTGGTGGCGATGGCCGGCTGGGGCTTTCACGTCGGCGCCCTGGCCCTGGCGCCGATCTCGCTCGTGCAGGCGACGATCGCAGGTGGCCTCGTGATGCTCACGGTCGTCGCAGACCGCCTGTTCGCCCACGAGGTGACCCGCCGCGAGTGGATCGGTGTCGCGCTGGCTGCCCTCGGATTGGCGTTCCTGGCGGCGACGTTGGGCGACACCGCGTCGGAGGCTCACTCGGACTACGAGGTCGGGCGCCTGATCCCCTTCCTGGCACTGACCGGCGGCGGCGCCCTTGTGGTGGCGTGGATGGCCGGCGGCAGGACCCGGGAGGGAATCATGTTCGGGATCTCGGCGGGGCTCTTCTGGGCTGCGTCGGACACCGCCATCAAGGCGCAGTCGTCGCTGCTGGGCGACGTGGGCGCGTTTGCGATCCTGGCCCACCCGCTGGCGCTGCTGATCCTGCTCGCGTCGATCGCGGGCCTGGTGGTCTCCGCCCGCAGCCTCCAGATCGGCAAGGCGGTGCCGGTGATCGCCATGACCAGCGTCGCCGCCAACGCTGCGACGATCGCCGCGGGCCCGATCGTCTTCGCCGAGCCGCTGCCGGAGGACACCTTGGGTCTGGTGGTGCGCATGGCCGCCTTCGTGATGGTGATCGCCGCGGCGGCCCTGACCCCTGCGCCGGTGAGCGCGGCGGAGGTTGTCGAGGCGCGGTAAGCGAGGATTCTTCACCTCGTCGCCTAATGTGAGCGCATGACAGATCATGCCGAAATCGAGGAGATCCTCGCCAAGGTCGAGCGCGGGCTTGAGGTGGAAATCATCACCCACGACGGTCGCAAGGTTCGCGGCACCTACGGCGGACTTGCCGAAGACCGGCGTTTCACAATCGTGAACGCCGACGCTCCCGGCGAAACGCAGCTCGCGGTTTCAGATGTCGCGGAGGTGCGGATCGTGATCAGAATGCCAGAAGGCCCTGAGTAGACCCCAACCGTTCATTCAGGCAGCTGGAAACCCAGAGCGAACTTCGCGTCCTCGGACATCATCTCCGGGGATGTCGCTGCCGGGCGGTGCCGCGCTGTACGTAGCGATGCGGGAGGCGGACTCCCGGCGCCCGCTCCCGGAGCGCCGGTACCTCTCAGTCCGGCCTGGTTCTGCGACGTGCGTTAGCAGCGCGTTTGCAGTGATCCCGCTCCGCCAATCAGCGATGGTGACCGGGCTGTAAGGAGCTGCGAGCCGGCTGACGATTGAGGTCCTCAGGTGGGAGGGTCTAACTCCACCCAGTGCAGAGCGTGATCACTCCCGGCTTGCTTCGCTTCATCGAAGACGTATGCACCGTCGATCGGTGTCAGGCCGGGCGACACGTAGACTCGATCGCGTCGGGTGGACCCGCTGGGGAGAACGTGCGAAACCGCGAGGGGTCCCTCCGGAGCGGACTCGCGTAAAGCGTCGAACTCGCCCCTGCGCTCCAGCACAGCCCGATAGGCGTCAACGAGGCCATGGGCCGGGTCAAGTCCGACGAAGGCGTGCTCCTCGTAGTTGGAGTCATCGGGTTCGGGCTTTACGAGGTCAACGCGATCGCTCCAGGAGTTGACGTCGGCACCAAGGGCTAACGGCCGCGGCGCCTCGACCAGCCAGGCGCTCATCGCACGAAATGCGACAGGCTTCCTCACCCGGCCTTCGGCGCCAGCGCCATGCTCAGCGTGCCAAGAAACAACCGTCATCTGACCGATCCCCGGGAGTTCGACTCGAGCCCATAAGGAGCGCTGAACTCGAGGCAGTCCGGGCACAACGCCGACGTCCAGCACCTCCGCATCCTTCGGGAGGAGCAGAGCGCAGCTGCTCCAGGTCCTGTTCGAATCCGGGCGATAGTCGAGCGAGAAGAGGCTCTCCCCAGGATGCTTGTCGCGCAGGACCTCAATGTCACTGCCCTTCAGCTCCTGAATGGCGAAGACCTCCGCGCTGGTAGAAGCGATGAGGTCCCAAGGGGACGCGAGCCGCGGATTTCTCTGGTGGACATCGAGGTTCCACGTGGCAAAGCGCCAGGATTGCATTCTCGACGGGATTCTCTCTAGTTCCGGTTGTGTCTGAACTCCTGTGCCAGCAGGACGCGCTTCCAGACGAACGGCAGGGTGAGGATGAATCCACAGCCAATGCTCATCCGCGGCGAGCGCGCGCCTCGGCAGCCCGCTCACCGGCGCGGTGTCAACTAGCTCATGATGAGCACCGCACCGGGCAGCCACCTGGCAACGACCCGGCGATCATCCTTCCCCGTCCTCATCGCCCATTGCGAGAAGGGCGGCGATCTCCGTCGGCCGTGGCTCGCCGGCCATCCAGCTGACGTCTGCCTGCGGCAAATCCCAAGCCAAGTCACCCGCGGCAAGGGCCCCGAGGTCGCTCACGCGCCAGGCGCGGCCGAGACCCTGACCCTTCGCGTTCGTCCGCTCGACGACGAGCCAAGGTGCCTGCCAAGCCGCCACCACTGGACGGCCTTCATCCGTCGAGCCACGCGCAAACACGGGCCCAGGATCGGTCGCGAGACTCAACGCCCGGATCATCAACGACTCCGGAACCCGGGGGACAGGCTCTTCAAGCACCACCGTCGCGGCACCGCACACGCGAGCTGCCCTCCCGAGGTCGTCGCGGAGCAACCGCGCCGCCCGCACGACCCCGCTCGGAGGGTTCAGAGCTTCCTCCGCCGCAAACTCGGCTGCCTGTGCGCCCTGTGGTCCCGACAGAGGCTCAGCAAGATCCGCGGCCAGCATCTCCACCTGCTCGTCGGTTCGGTCACCGAGAAGGTTCTTGAGCGCCGATGCGGTCGCCACGTAGCACATCTGTCGTTCGTCACGAACCGACATACGGGGAACATCGGTCCGCAGCACTGCGAGTCCCACGGCGGCCAATGAACCGGCGGCGCTTCTCTCCTCGGGCCTCGCTTCGTCGCCGGGAGCCGCCAGGGCAGCGAGCGCATCGGCAAGCAGCGCGGGCCATCCATCATCGGGCCAAAGGGCCTCAGCGATTGCGTGCAGGAGCGAACGGACACAAAGATTCCGAACCAGCAACGGATAGCCCGGAGCTCGCTCAACCAGTCGCTCGACGAACCATCGGTAGCGCTCCCGCTCGCTCGGTGTCTGCCGCCTGAGCTCCTCACGGATCGTCCGGCCGGACGGCCTTGGCTCCGCGTCTTCACCCTCCTCGATCGGTGCGTCATCCGTGTCGGTGTCGAGCGTTCCTAGGTCGTCATCGAGGGCGGCCCCCACTCCCGGGAGCGCGGGTAGAACGAGGGCAAACTCGGTCATCCGTTGTCCGAGCACCGGATCGCAAGCCTCCAGGAACTCCTCCAGTGACAGACCGGGGGCCGGCCTCGCAATCGGGAGCTCGTCCCCACCGTCCTCGGTGCCAGCAGCCGCCGGGCGAGGGGCGCGGACAGTCGCGCCCGCGGCGAGCAGGTGAGGGCGCAGCTCATCGAGGTCGGCCAGAAGCTGCGCTCCCAAGCCGTCGCGGACAACATCCTCCGGCGTCCCACGAACCTTGCCAATGGCACGTTGCTGACGGCGTCCCAGCCGGATCAAGTCTGCGACGAAGAGCTCGTTGGAGACATCGCCGTCGGAGGTCCGCAGCCGCAACGCCTGCGCAATCGGGGCCGCGGCAAGCACGAGCTCGTAGCGGTCACTGCCGGGCTCGACCGTCGCCGCAGCCGCCCAGCGGTCTCCCACGGTGTCGTAGCGCTCAAACGTTCCGCTCGTCGCGAGCGGGGCAGCTAGTTCGACCGTGACAACGCCGTCGACGGCGATCGCTGACAACAGGAGCGGGCCAGTCTGGCTGTGGCGATCGAAGATCGGGCCAGCCAGAGACGCCAATCCAGCTGCGGGGGGGTCGCCCTCGATCGGCCTCAAGTCGTGTTCGATGCGGCCGACGACTGCCAGCTCGCAATTCCCGCCGACCCCCACCGTGTGCTCGAGAGCCGGCGCCGAGAGGTTGGGGCTGCCGGTCAAGGTCCACGTCTCGCCGTCAGCGGTCCGCCATTGCGCGATCTTCCCGTGCCAGTACCGCTCATCACGGCCGTCGGTGGCCACGTCGGTTGAATGACGAGACGCCCAGGCAAGACGCCCAGCCGGCTCCTTCACGAGCTTCTCCAGCATCTGGCCATTGACCACGGTGTCCGGCCGGACAAACATGGTCCACCTCGCAGGGCTGAGCCGGTTCAACAGCGCCCGCGTGCCGTCGAGACGGCCGTCATGGAACGGCGCATACATCACGAGTTCCGCAATCGGAGCCGAAGGCACCGGGATCTGCCGGATGATCGGCTCGGTGAGCGAGTGAACGAGCTGCGGTCCCGGCGCATCGGCCGGCAGCCGGTCCAGCTCATCGGCCACACGCCGGAGCGCGTCCGGCGTCGGCCGGCTCAGGGTCACCTCGGACTCCGACAGGCCACGCAGGAACGCCGAGACGTCGCGCAGGGTCTCGGGTCCGCCGTCTTCATCGGCCCGCAAGACGACCCACGTCTCGGCGTTTCCATGCCAGCCGGCCATCGTCAGGTTCCCCGATCCCACGGCCACTCTTGCCTGACCATCGCCAACGATGACCAGGAGCTTCGGGTGAAAGGCCGTCCCGCCCGGGCAAGCAGCGCGCCCATCGAGATAGGCAACTCCCGCACGCCGGACAACGACCGGGTCGGCGCGGACCATCCGTGCGTCGCTGACTACGGAAACCAACGCCCCGAGCGCGCGCGCGTCGGAAAGCACAAAGCGCTCGAAGTACTCGAGGCTGGCCGTGTAGGTGAGGACCAACACTTCGCGCGCGCGCTCAACTTCGTCGAGCAGCGCTAGTGGGGAACGAGCCTCAACAAAGGCGGGCAAGCAGTTCCTCTCCGGGCGCCGCCACGGTGAACGTGCCGTCGTCGTGATTCAGGTAGCCGAGCCCTGCAAGGACAGCGGCAAGCGAGCTGATCCTCAGCGCGACGTCGCCGGCCCCCTCCTCTCCACGCACCGAGAGGATGCCGTCGCGGTCGTGGAGCCTCGTAGGCACAAAGGGTCGCCCGTCCGTAGTCAGGTACATCTTGGATAACGCCACCCGCTGCGCACGGCGGACGAGGATCACGGCGAGCTCTCTCGCGACGTCGCGGATGTGCCGTTCGCGCGCCTCGCCGAGCAGCCCGGCAACCCAACGTGGCCCGAGATCCGTGGGATCGCTCCCAACGTAGGCGGCCAACGTCGGTCCGTCCAGGTCATCCAAGCGGCTTGCACCCACTGCGAGCTGCCGTACCCACCGTGTTGGCGTTTCCTCCTCCTCCGCCAAGACGACCTCGGCGGGCAGGATCGACGGGCCATCGGTTCGAGTCGGAAGGCCGTCGAGCAATTCCGAGACACTCAAGTCCTCCAGCGCATCGGCAAAACGGTCCCCCAGCTGCTGGGCCGTCATCGGCTCGACCGCGAGCTGCGCGGTCAGCCAGCGCCAGAGTGCGCGCCATGCGCCAACGGAGAAGTTGCGGAGCGAAGCGGCCCGCCAAAGCGCGGCGACCATCGCGCGCTCATCCGATTCGGCATCGCCCTCTGGCGGGCCGAACGCCCACCTGTTTCGGAAGGCGCTCGTCGCGTCGGGCGACGGTGCATCGCGCAGCGCCTCGAGTAGCAGCACACACGTGAGCTGGCGATGACGGTCATCGGGACGATCGTCCACGTCCTCCACGAGCACATTGCGCAGCCAACGTCCATCGGAGCAAGGAGCAGCCTCACATAGACAGAGATGCTTGGCCTCGCGGAGCTCGTCCACCGACAGCGACGGCCGTTCGGCCAGCTCGAGCAGGTCTCCAAGATCCTCACGGAGCGCATTCATGTCGGCGCGCTCCCCTGGGCGTGGATCGGACCCCGGCGCCAAAGCTCCAATCGCGACGCACAGCCCGTAGTAGACGTTTGCAAAGCCGGCGACGCTCAAGCCGTGCCGCTGGGCGGCGGCGGCAACATCCAGTTGGTCGTCGGCGATGAACCGGTAAAGGTCACTCTCGCCGTGGGCGCTCGACAGCGTGACCCGATGGGGTTCGTGGTAATGGTGGATCCCAGCAATTACGACCTCGCAGCGGCGAACGAACTCAGCAGCTGGCTCCGGCTCGAGCTTGCGCTCGTGCGCAACGGACCAGGCCAGGGTGTGAACGCCGTACATGCGGGCGTGTCGCGTGGTCGTGATCACTCCGGGAAGCAGCCTGCCAACGATGCTTGACACTGCTCCCTCGACGCGCAGCGGGTAGCGACCCCCGGACTCGTGGATCCCAGAGCCGGTCCAAGCAGGTCCGTCGACGAGGGGTTCAAGTGTCACTGCTCAGACCCAGCACCAGAATCTGTCCCTGACGGCGCATTGGGAAGGTCCTCGACGATCGGCCTCATCAGCGCCAGAAACTCCTGCACCCTGAGGGATTCGAGGGGGATTCTGGCTTTCCCGCCCCGGAGCTCAAAGCCCAACTCCTGGAGCTCGCGCCCCAGCTGCTCAATGCGGGCCGCACCAGGGGGACCGAGCTGGAGGGCGATCGTGTCAAGTGATACTCGGAGATCCTTGTGTCGCCGGATCCTGCAGATCGTGTGTCGGCCCCGGATGATGCCTTCGAAGCGTTTGACCTCAAACTGCAGCCGCGGTTCCTCCTTGGTCCATTTCCAGAGCGTCTCGGCAGCCTCGCCGGCAGCACCGCTAAGCGCACGGATCGCTTCGATCAGCGCCTCGGGACGCTTTGGAGGTTGAGCGTGGGCGTTCCCGAACTCGAGCACCTGGAAGTCGACCTCGGGCATGCGCTCGCGAACATACGAAACAGTCTGGCTCAGTGGCTTCGACGCTTCGTCGACCGCAACGACGAGGTGAAAACGCCCGGTCGCGAGGTTCTGCGAGACCGCACGACGAAACGCGTCCTCGTCCCAGCGTGTAGCTCTTTGGAATGCAGCCGTCAGTGACACATCGCGAGCCTCGAATCTGTCGCGGAACTCCTCATACCGAAGACCACGCAGGCCAGCCGCGTACGACAACAGCTGGCCAACCACCGAGCCATGGTGCTCACGGTTCTTGGCAAGCTTGCACTCGACCACGGTGATCGAGCCGTCAACATCCACAACAACCACGTCGGCGCGTCCAACCATTGGCGGCACACCAACCTCTTTCGCAGCTACCGCGGGCCGCGCCTCAACGTTGGGAAGAAGCCCCGGCAACCGTGCTATCCGATCCCGAAGCTCGTGCTCATCGTAGAAAGCTGGAATGCCGGGAACGTGCTCGTCCGGTGGTCGCGACGGTGCAGGAGACGGCACCGGTTGAGGTTCGCCTTCTCCGCGTCCCGGTTCCAGGTGCGCGTCGGCGGGAACACCGGCCTTACTTGGCGGGTCGGCGGATGCCCAGAAGTACGTCCCGCGAAGCTGGACGGGGAGCTGCTCTAGCCACCGGCGACCGTCCTTGATCGTCAGCATCCCGCCCGGCACAAAACAGGCGTAGTGATTGATGAACCTGGCGCTCTCCTCATCCATCGCAAGCCGGATCTCTCCGTTCACGTGTGACACCTCCCCAACTTTCTCGGGCTCAGCTTCGGACGTCATCCGCCAGAGCGAGACGATCACTTGCGAGTCACCTCCTAACCAGATAGTCGGTCATGTCTCACATGTCGGACTTGTTCGCCGGCAACTGACGCGCAACACGGCGATGACGTTCCGCCCGAGCAACCCGCTCCGCTGCCCATGCCTCGATCGCGCTTCGCAACCACAACCGTGGTCGCCCACGGCCGAGATCCACGACGGGACGTGGCATATCCGCATAGCGCGCCTGGTACTCGCTCACCGTGTTCCGGTGCTTGAGGCCGAGGATCTCAGCAACGCGACGAGCATCGATCAAGTCGTTAGTCGACACCATCGGAACCACGCTCTGACCTTACACCCGTCAGCGGTTCCGTCCGCGGCAGCCTCTACCTTACGGGTGTAAGGATATTCAAGCAAGTGGCCCCGGCGACGCGCCAACGCCCCGGGGCCCGGCCAAGACCTACATAGGAGGTCCTGACATGGAAGATCGTAAGCCTTCCCTACTCGCCCAGATCGCCAACGAGGCGACGATCACGATTGAGCAAGCCGCCCAGGTGCTCGGCCTCGGACGCACCGCCGCGTACGACGCAGCCCGGCGCGGCGAGTTCCCCACCCGGCGCCTCGGCCGGCGGATCGTCGTGCCCGTGCCGGCCCTCCTTGAGTGGTTGGGAGCGCCCCGATGAATTCACCCAACCGCTGGACCCCACGTGAGCTGGCGGCGTTTTTCGCTGCCGTCGGGGGAACTCGCCTCGAAGGAGCGTGGCACCTGGCCGGCGGCGGACTGCGTATCGGCGAACTTCTCGCCCTGCGCTGGTCCGACGTCGATCTCACCGGTCGATGCGTCGTCGTCCGCAACGCGGTGTTCGGCGTGCCGTATACCTCGATCGCCCCTTCCCCGATTTCCCCCCGAGGGCGCTGGGTCGGTCTCGACGCCGATCTCGTTGCTGCGCTGGCCAAGCACCGCGCGCGCCAAGAAGCCGAGCAAACGGAGTTCGGCAGCGAGTACAGCAGCCATGAACTCGCCGTCTGCCGCGAGGACGGAAGGCCGATACACCCAAGGAGCCTCAGCCGGACATTCGCAGCACTCGTCGCGCGAGCAGGACTGCCGCCCATCGAGCTCGCGGCGATCCGGCAGGTCGGCCCTGCGCCATCGATCCGTGCGGGGACGCCGACATGAGGGGCCACATCCGCAAGCGCGGCAACGCCTGGGCCGTCGTTGTCGATATCGGCCGCGACGAAAGCGGTCGCCGACGCCAGAAGTGGCACTCGGGATACAGGACGAAGCGGGAGGCGAGCGAGGCACTGACGGAGATCCTCGGTCAACTCTCAACCGGGCAGTACGTCGCTCCGTCGAAGCTGACCGTGCGCCAGTTCCTCGAAGACGAGTGGATCCCATCCATCCGCGCAAGCCTGCGGCCGCTCACACTCGAGTCCTACACCGCGAACGTCCGCAATCACGTCCTCCCCAGGCTCGGCGGCGTGCTGCTCCAGCGACTGACGCCGGCGATGCTGAACGCGATGTACGCCGAGCTCGGCGAGCGGCTTTCCCTGCGAACGGTCCGCTACATCCACGCGATCGTGCGGCGGGCGCTTGCAGACGCCGTCCGCTGGAACCGGCTCACCCAGAGCCCCGCCGACCTTGCGAACCCCCCGTCGCTTAAAGCCGCCCGGAAGCGAGTCATGGAAACGTGGTCGGCGCGGGAGCTCCGAGTGTTCCTCGAGGCCGTCAGCGAGGATCGCCTCGCCGCCTGCTGGCGCTTCCTGGCGATGACCGGGTGCCGGCGCGGAGAGGCCCTCGGGCTGCGTTGGCGCGATGTCGACCTCGACGACGGGCGGGCGATGATCGTCCAAGCGCTGGTCGGCAAGAGGGCGATCTCGGAGCCGAAGAGCGAGCGCGGTCGGCGAACCATCGCGCTCGACCGCGACACGGTGGCCGCGCTCCGCAGCCACCGGGAGGCGCAACTGGATGAGAGGAGGGCCTTTGAGTCGGCCTACGAGGACAACGACCTGGTCTTCTGCCGGGAAGACGGAACACCGATCTGGCCTCGAAGCCTGTCCCGATCGTTTGAGCGCCACGTCTCAGCGGCCGGCTTGCCGAGAATCCGCCTTCACGACCTGCGGCACACTCATGCCACACTGGCGCTCCAAGCCGGCGTTCACCCGAAGGTGGTGCAGGAACACCTCGGCCACTCGACGATCTCGATCACGCTTGACGTTTACTCGCATGCGATTCCGGCGATGCAGGAGGAGGCAGCGTCGCATGTCGCGGCGTTGCTCAAGCCCTGAGCCGAGCAGAGGCCGATAGGTGCCGGCTCACTAGAGGGGATCGGGACGCCAGCCACCGGCGTACTGGCCTGCCAGTTCGGTGAGATCCGGGTCTACCTCGGTGTCCGAGGCTTTGAGTTCCTCTAGGCGAGCCTTCAAGATCTTCTCGTCGCCGTACAACTGGACCAAGACGTCCCACGGGAGCCGGGCTGACCGACGAACGGCCCGCGTACCCATCGCCTGACCTCGTACCTCGGTCCTCGAGGTACGCAGAACGGCTGCAGTGACCTCCGGGTCGGACGGGACCTCGAGCGAGGGCTCGGCGTCAGTGGCGGCCTCACGAGCGAAGATGAGGACGCGAAGGAGGTCCGGATCGCGAATGAGCTCGGAGCTAGATGCTTGGCGAACCTCGCTCCGCCACTCCGCCTCGAACGCCTTCGCCACCTCTTCCGGCACCAGCTTGTGCCCAGCTCCCTCCCGGTGACCGATATCCGAGATGACCTCAAACTTGGCTGACAAGGTCGAGAGCTCCGGCAGGATCGCGTCGACGGCCCGCCTTACCTCGTCAGGGTCGCCAAACGACCTGAGGAGGCGATACGTCACCCGGCTTACGACCAGGCGGCCATCAACATCAAACATCCCGCGCTCACGTCCAGGGAGGTCCGGGAGGAGATTCAGCAAGACGACCGCCCCCGGAACCACGTGCTCTGGGCCGTATTGGTCCTCGTATGCCTCGAGCGACGCGATCACATCCTCGAGACGCTGGGGATCAAGCGACCGGAGAAACCCGTCGAGAGCACTGCGGTCGGCCATCGCGGCCCACGCGCGCTCTGCATCAAGGAAATTCGTCAGCGCCTCACCAACCGTTCGCTCCAGGTAGAGGCGGAGAACTGCTTCGTGAGCTACGCGGCGCCCCCTGAGGAAGGTCTTCTGCCAATCAGGTCCGAAGTTGCTCCCACCGAGATGCCTCTTCGCGAAGGGGAAGAGGCGTTCTATCAGCGAACGAACGACCTCTTGGTGTGCACCGCCGGCCTCGACAAGCCCCTCAATCGCTTCCTTCAACTCGGGGGGCTCACGCGTTCCGCCGATTGCCAGCCCCGCAGGAGTGGTAAGCGGCTCGACGGCCAACCGCAGCGCCGCGAATACGTCGGGGAGGAACACCCGGATCCCCTCAAGGCCAAGCAGGTCGGCGAGGGCAATCTCGCCACCGACAGCGGTAACGGTGCTATTCGCCGCGGCAGCGTAACGCCTCACGTCGCGCATGTTCCGGATCAGCGGCCGAACAATCTCCATATAGATGTCTGGCCAAACCTCCTGATCGAGCGCACGCGCGTCCGTCTGGGCGATCGCGTGGTCCAGCGCGGCGAACACCTGCCGGTTGAGTGCGTCGGCCGACATCGCCGGGAGATCAACCGCGACCTGGAGGATCTTCTCAAGGTAGTCACGGCCCAGAACTCCCTGCTCGCTGAGCGCCTGCTCCACCCGCCAACGGTCAAATGCAAGGGCGTACACGATGTTTGGGAAGCTGGCTGTCAGACGGACAAGCTTGAAGACGTCGCGAATCTCGTCGGTCGAAAGACGGTCGATGTCGTCTAGGACTACGACGATCGGCTTCTCGAGCTTCGACAGCTCCGATCTCAGTGTGTCGCGGCGTGCGCCAATCCCCTCCCGTCGGCGCTGGAGAACCTTTGCGAGGATCTTCGCCACCCCCCGCGTCCTTTCAATCCACGGTCCAACGAGCGGGAGCCAGCCCAGCCCCGAAAACGCCTCGCCATAGTCGGCCAGGTCATCGCCCAGATTCTCTAGGCCGGGCCGGAGCTTTAGCTGCGCCGAGATTTCCGTAAAGAACGCGGCGACGAGCTGCTCGGCCCCGCTGAACATCCAGGGGTTGAACTCGAGCACCGGAACACCGCGCTCGGCGAAGCGCTTCCGCGCCAGATTGATGAAAGACGTCTTCCCCGATCCCCACGGGCCGAGCACGGCAACCACAAGGCCTTTCGAGGGATCAAGCCGAAGAATGTCCGCCGCGAAAGCCTGGGCCGGACCCGCTCGGCCGAGCAGATCCTCATCCTCGCCCTCGATCGGGTCATCGCCGGGAAGGCGGTCTGATTGGCCCGGCGAGTGCACTAGTCAATTATCCGCCCCGGTCCGGATGGGGGCGAAGGAAGAGAAGTGAAGGCTCACGCATCCCGGTACTGCGCATCAATCAGCCTACGGTCGGCCTCGACGATGCCGTACGTGTCATAGACGAGCCGATCGGCTTCACGCTCAAGTCGGGTCAAATCGCTCGACAGCCCCCCGAGCTTCTCAACGCTTGCAGAGTGTTCTTGTACGAACTGGTTCCGGAAGGCACGACTACCGGGGTCCAACCTGAGCCGGCCGGCCGACCTACCTAGGAGCTGGAGCAACTCGCCAACCGCGAGGGCGTCATACGCCGCGAACTTGGTCTTGCCGGGAAGCGAACGAGGGTCGGCGCCCACGCGATCCCCCAGCCAATCGAGAAAGCTCTGCCGCTCCTGTCCCATTTCGGCGGCCAAGCGATGTAGGGACCTTCCGAGGTCCTCAAGCAGTGCTCCATCGTCGACTGGGGTCTTTATCGGGAGGGGCGCAATGAACTGCTTGTTCGCGGCGAAGTGCTGATTCGCAAACGGGACCGAGTGGAGGCGGAAAAGGTAGTCGAGCAACCTGCTGTTGAGCATTACGAGCAGGGCCTCGAGACCGGGGCCAGACTCGGCCGCGAGTATCCCGTTGACCCGGACGTTGTGGAAGTAGATGGCCCCCTTTAGATCACCGGCCACCTCCAAACGCCTCACGGTCGCAGCGACTCCGAGCTTGGGATACTCGTGGAGTCCAAGACTCTTTGGGTACACGTACGCATACCAGCGGTCATGGTCCATTCTGCGCCGCTCCCTGCCGCGTAGCGCGTCTTCGTGTTCGCGGAGGTACCGAGCGGTGTACGCGAGTTCCTCGATTCTGTTCCAGGGAACGAGTTCCATCTCGCCGGCGTCAGTTCGGCGATACGGGAACAGCAGCAAATGCCGGAGGGGCGTGAACGAGTATCGCTCAACGTCCGGTCCGCTGGCTAGCGGATGAAGGAGGTCTGGCTCGAGCTCGATGACCCGATCGGATGCCTTCGAGCGAACGCGACGCAGGCCCCTGGACTCCCCAAGGTCCTCGACGATGTAGATGTCATCAGCGTTCGTCTGCAGGCCGGTAAAGATCCCCGCGGCCACCTCGCCGAGTGGCTCTGAGTCGCGTTGTGCTGCCTCGAGAACTCGCCCCTCGCTGGGCGTGACGAGCATCCACGGTGCTTCGCACAGATCCGCGAACTCGAACTCGGATGGCTCTGTTTCCTCAATCTGAGCGATCGGGTCGCCGTCAATGGCACAGGAAAGCCTCCGATACTCGAGAGTCGTTCGCTCCCCGCTGGAATCGAGGATCAGGATGGCCGTGTAGTTCGTTGCGCCGAAAAGCTGGGCATCACCAAAATCCAGCATCTCCTCGACCAGGCCACGCTCTGCAAGAAGTGCCCGGAGCCCTGCGGCCATCTCCAGTTTCGTGAACTTGTTCGGGACGATGAACCCGAGTCGGCCGCCGCCACTAAGCAGCTCGAGCCCACGCTCGAGGAACACGATGTACGCGTCAAAGCTACCGCCCGCGGAGTCATACCTACGGCGGCAGAACTCCGCAGTCGCGCGGCCAAGGCTTTGAATTTGGATGTACGGCGGGTTGCCCACGATCGCGTCGAACCCGGCTTCATCCCGCGGCGCTCCTGCAGCCGTCAGGAAGACCTCGGGGAATTCGACCTCCCAGTGGAACGGATCTCCGATCTCGGGATCGTCGAGCGCCACGTCCAGGGTCTCGTCCGCGAACTCCTCGATGGGGTCGCGAAGCACTTGGGCGGCCTCCGCGATCTGCTCTTTCTCGCGCACCTCATCAGTCGTTGTGCTCGGCTGAGCGACGATCTCCGCGCGACGTCGGAGCAGGTCCTCCGCGCTTCGAGCCAGCGCCGAGCTGAATACCGACTCACCACCCTCCAGGAGATCCCGCACGCTCGTGCCGACGATCGAGTTCCCAACGCGAAGGTTCTCAAGGAAGGTCAACGGCTGCTGCCGGTCCACGGTCGCAAGCCACAGCGAGAGGCGAGACAACTCGACGGCCATCGGATTGATGTCGACGCCATACATGCAGCGCTCCGCGACGAGGCGGCGAATCTCGTCAAGTTCGATCAGCTCATCACCCTCGTGCTCGCCATATGAGGGGTCGGTTGCGATGAAGACGGCGATGTGCTCGACGGCGGCGACAAGGAAGTGGCCGCTTCCGGCGGCCGGGTCGCAAACCGTGAGCTTGAGGAATCGTTCGAGCGCGGCCGGCCCAGTCAGTCCTCCCTCCGAGATCTGCGCCGATGTCTTCAGGAGGACAGGCTCCAGAGTGCGAGCTACGATGGCGTCGACCACACGCTCGGGTGTGAAGTAGGAGCCGGTGCGGTGCTTCAGGGGCGACTCCTCCAGCGCGACCGTTCCGCCCTCGTCAGCGAGCCGATAGGCGAGCAGCTTCTCGTAAATCGTGCCGAGGTGACGCACCGATAGCTCGCGGAAGTCAACGAACTCCCCGTCGATCCGCGAGAGCAGATCGATCGCCGGCGCCATTTTCGGATCCGGGATGGCTCGGCCCTCGAAGTATGGGTGTTCCTTCGGTGAGAAGAGCCCGCCGTTGTAGGCGTTGACGCCAAACGCAGGCTCGCCCTCGTCCACGATCCGAAACAGTGCACGCAGGAGGTTGTAAAGGCGATCCTGACGTTCGCTGTACGCCACGCCGCGGTCGAGGTGGTCTGCCACCTCGCGGCGGAGGTGCATCAAGCTCTGTGGCTCGTAGTGCGGGTTCTCGAGCGGCAGTAGCTCGCGCGACTCTGCGTGGAGGCAGAACAGCATTCGGTAGAGGAAGACGAGCGAGTGCTCGAAGGCCACTTCGAGAGTCGTGTCCGACCGGTCTTCTGCGCCGAGCAGTCCCGTGGCCAGGAGTGGAACCGCGTCGAAAACCTGCCGCTCGAGGGCATCACCAACGGCGACCGCACTCCGCTCGGCTTCGCGAAACATCCGATCGAGCAGGCATAGACCACGTTCGTCCGGCTCGAACGCCGCCCTGGAGAAGAAGGCCGCGAACCGTCGGAACTCGTCCGGGTCGCCTCGCCCGAGCAGGGCCAGTAGATCGACACCGTAGTAGGGACCCTGTGTCGCCGTCTCGTACGAGTAGAGTCGCCACCAGCGGCCGTTGGTGAGGATCCCCCATCCCACCCTGGTGTCCTTCAGGTAGCGGAGAACCTGGGCGTGAGGGTCCTCGTTTAGGCGGCCGCCGCGACGGGTGTTGAACGGCCGTTCGAACTCCTTGGCCTCCGCCAGAGCCGCCGCGTCATGGAATCGATCCAGGCTGTTCCTCGGCAACTCGGCTGCCGCGAGCCGCGCGTCGTCGCTCAGAAAGAGGGCGTAATCGGGAACGCTCCTCCCCGTCGCGGCCGAGTACCCGGCCTGAGGTGTCCAAGCATGTCCGAGCAGATCGAGTATCGGCTGGACGAAATGCTCCTCGAGCTGGGCTTCGTTGTGCTGCGGTAAGGCCGGGCCCTCCCGCTCCCAGAGTTGGTGGATGCTGCCCAAGAGCTCTCGGCAGTCCAGCTCCCGGTACTCGGCCCACTCCGGCAGGCGGGTCTCCAAGAAGTTCTCAGAGAAGAGCCCGCCGTACTCGACCGGGGCAAGGCCAAGGCGATACTGGCGCGCGATATCGCTCACGCGCGCCTCCGCTCAGGCGGCCTCTTCCTCCGTGGCAGCTGTAAAGAGCTCACGCTGTCCATCCTGACGGGCGAGCGCCCGGAGCGCCTTGGGTATCTCGCCCGGTCGCTCGAAGAAGGCGACGATCAGGTGTTCGCCGTCGACAAAGCTAGCCGCGTGGTCAGCGAACGAGCGGATCTCTGCACCGGGCTTGTGATCGGCGACGGCGTCTATCAGGCGGGTACGCGCCTCGCTCGGGCTGTGAGGAGGCGGCACGTCGTGCTCAAAGACCGTGCGGGCGTCGGTATCGAGGTCGCGGAGCTTCACGATCAGACGCACGGTTGTCGATTTCTCGGTTGCCATGTGGCCAGCTGGTGCCTATCCTCGGGGACCCATTGACCTTGACAACCCCGGCGGCGGAAAACGCGCCACCTCTCGCCGGAAGTTCCGGGGTTTTCAGTCTGCCCGCGGATCGCAAACTCGCGCTCCGCTGGGACGCAGGCCGCCCGCGCAAGCGAACTGCTTGCTGGACGCCTCAGTACCCCAGCGCGAACTTGGCGTCCTCGGACTCGCCGAGGCGAAGCGCTACGGTCGGCCCATGGTCTTTGACTTCGAGCTTCCCGAGGATGCTCCCAAGGAGCTGCGCGACGACCCTGCCGGTGTTCTACGCGAGCTGGCCGAGAGGGACAGCGCGCAACCGGAGCGCCGGTGCGCTTGTGACGTCTATGCCGAGACCCTCGCGGAAATCGGTCAGCTTCTCTGGGTCACCGGGAGCCTGCTGGGCCCTGATCGGCCGGAAGGCACTTCTCCGTTTGGATTCGGCGACGACGACATCGTTGGACTGGCCACCGTCTGCCAGATCGGCGCCGAGTTGGCGCGTGGCGCGATCGATCTCCTTGAGGACGGCAACGTCTACGCGTCGCAGGCCCTCGTTCGCCAACTCGTGGAGGTCGAGTACCTGGCGCTCGCTTTCGCCAAGGAAGATTCGATCGCACGAGAGTGGATTCGGGCAGATCGGCCTGATCGTCTGAACTTCTGGAGCCCGACTGAGCTACGAAAGCGTTCCGATGGCGCGTTCCTCCGAGGGGACTACTGGGCGCATTGCGAGCGCGGGGGTCATCCCACGCCCGTGGCGCTTCAACTGTTGCCCGATCACGATCAATCCCCCGTCGTGTTCGAGTGGGTAGACCTGAGCGGACATCTCTTCAGCTTGTGGTCGAGCGTTGCCACCGCGATCTTGGTGCGCAAAGACCGTCTCCCAGAGGAGGCGACCGCGTCCTTCGACCGGGTCGCGGAAGCGCAGTCCCAGTGGCTGGAGGCTGACGAAATGACGATGGTCGTTCGCGCTATGCACCAGTTTGGTCGCCGCGGCCCGACCGACTGAGTTGACGCCGCTCCCGCTACGGATGCTTCTCCCACTCGTACCTGGAGTCGATAACTTCGATCTCCCCAATTCGGAGGTCGTTGATCCACGCGTCACGCCCAGTTGACCGGAGCCTGTCGACTATGTAGGAGGCCATCTCTGCGGCGGAGTCGTAGGCCTGAGCAGCTTGCCGATACGTTGGCTGCTCCCCGCGGTGCACGATTCCGTTCCGAAGGTCAGCGACGCATCGCTTCCAAGCGTGGGCTGCCGTCCCGGAAGCGCCCGGATCCCAATCGCCACCGAGCCAGGAGAGCTTCGTTCGGACGACCCCCACGATGCTCGCCTGCATGGTCGCCTCGACTGAGCCTCTCGAGTCGGCGTCCCGCTCTTCGCTTCGCCGACTGAGCGCCCAAGCAACAAGTGACTCGATCGCCGTCGCCGTAGCGAGGACCGACTCTCTGTAGCGGCCTTGGTCCAGAAGACGGCGCGCCCTTACGCGCTCCCAGTGATGGGTCTTGATCACGGGGTCGTGCTCCGATCCGAGCCGATCCACGATCTTAGATTTGAGCTCGTCCGACATGGCTCGCTTTTCGATTCCGTCCAACGGGTGGAGCCGCATGTAGGTGTGCGAGTAGTACGGCGCGTGTAGGTCCTTGAAGGTGACTACAGCTAGCGGGGGGAGGTCCTCCTTAGCGAGGTCTCGAATCGTGAAGTCCGTCGTGACGACCTCGTACTCGGCCAGGATTCGATTGAGGGCGCGCAGACCCTGATCGAAGCAGCGCGTCAGGGCTTCGTCTGTCGGTTCAAACCTGGGACCAGGCTCCAGGATCAGTTCGCACAGAGTTGAGAGCGCAGGCCGTGCCGCACGCCTGAACTGAGCAAGCACCTCGGCCCAGTTGGGCAGAACCGACAAATGCTGCGGGATCCGTTGCGGGTGACTCGACCCGTGAAGACAGACCGTCACACGATTATCCGTTACGGACGGGAGCTCGTTC
The DNA here is from genome assembly GCA_030859475.1 of Actinomycetota bacterium. Lineage (GTDB taxonomy): Bacteria > Actinomycetota > Thermoleophilia > Solirubrobacterales > 70-9 > JALZKA01. The sequence continues at coordinate 15,910 of JALZKA010000006.1, read as the reverse complement.
GGCTGGTCGACGTCGATCAGCCACTGGTCTTGGTCGTCGAGCGGGATCTCAAACGGAAGCTCAGTCGTGAACGTCAGGAAGAACCTGCCGCAGGTGCGAACCCATGGGTGCCTATCGAATGGCACCTCCTCCCAGGGACGAATCTGAGCCCGGCTAGCGCTCGCCATCACTGCTCCCGAAGTGAGTGTTCGTCGCTCGGAGGATCGAGTCGCGAATACAGCCTCTCCGCGTCCGTCATCGCCATCTCCATCAGCGCGAGTGCTTCGCCGGCCGCGCTGATGGCGACGACGTAACGCTTTGTCAGCTCCGCGTTGACCAGAGACACGAGCCATGGCTCGATACCGGCGTAGCCGGTTTCCGACGGCGTATCCCCGGTCATCGAGATGGGATCCTCGGCCGCCTCGACGCCCAAAGGTCCCCGCTCCGGGGTTTCGGCCAGCACGTGGCTAACGGCCAAGAGGATCGCTCCGCCCCGAGACACCATCACCTGCCGCTGGTTTCGTCGAAGGCCTCTGAGCGTCTCCTGCAGCCACCTTCCCGTACGGACCACACCCGCCCATGCTGCCGCACCCACGATTCCTGTCCCGATCGCGTTCGCGCTCCACTCGGCGACAGCGCACCAGCCTTCTGCGCCCCTGCCGAGACTGCCATCGATCGCCGCGACCTCGCCAAGACCTGCCTCTTGACCAGGCGCCTCCCCGAGCGCATCAAGAATGACCTCCGCGGCCACCCCCCGGTCACCGCGCTCAACCCGATGCATGTACTCCTCGTCTACCGGCAGGGCAAAGGCGACACGTGAGGTGTAGCGACATCCCGGCGCCTCCGGGTCCCAACCTGCGGGTAAGCGAACCACACGACCGGTATATCAGCGGCGGACCGCGTCGACCGGTAGCCGAGGCGTTAGCAATCGGTTTGCGGGCCAGCACGCGCTCACCTCTCGGTGAGCCCGCATCTCGCTTCGCAGAGGCGTCTAGTACCCCAGCGCGAACTTCGCGTCCTCGGACATCATCTCCGGGGACCAAGGCGGGTTGAAGATCATGTTCGGCTTGACGGTCTCGACGCCCTCGAGGTCGCCGACGAACTCGATCATCTGCTCGGAGACCTGGGGTCCGATCGGGCATGCCGGCGTCGTCAGCGTGAAGGTGATGTCGACGTTCGAGCCCTCCACGACGACGTCGTAGACCAGGCCGAGGGAGACGAAGTCGAGGCCCAGCTCCGGGTCGATTACCTCTTCCAGCGCCTCATATACGTCGTCCTCGGTGACCATGCGGCTCATGGTAGCGGCGCGTCCCGGGACCGCCTCCCGGCTTTGCGAGGAACCTGCGCACAACGCGAGCGATTCACCTAAGATTGCTCGGGTTAGGGGTAGGGGACCCGAGGCTGGATCAGTACATAGGAGTTCGATGACTTTCGCATCCCGCCGCGGGCGCGGCATTCTTGCGGTTTCTGCGGGGCTGGCGGCCATGGCCTTCACCGGCAGCGCCTCAGCCTCCACCGTAACCGCGCCACAGGCGTTCGACCGGAGCTGCATCAACGGCAAGCGCACCGATTCGGCGGTCGCATCGAAAACTGTTTCCGTTCCCGGCGTATCGGCGGTGACGGCACGCCTCGAGGGCGGCGGCGGAAACTGGGACCTCGCCGTGGTCGATGAGGCAGGCCGGGTCGTGGCGAGCTCGGCCTTCGCCGGCGGAAGCGAGATCGCGGAGGGCTTTGCCACCGGGCCGGGGGACCTCTACGTCCAGGCGTGTCGCCGCAACGGAACCGATTCCACGGCCCGCCTGACGGTGGACACCATCGAGCTGACCGAGCCCGCGCCACGCCTCCAGATGGTTCGCGTCTCGACGCCTTCGGCGGATTCCGCCGACGAGCTCGCATCATCCGGGTTCGACCTGACCGAGCACGGCGGCGACGGGTTCGTCGACGTGGTCCTCCACGGCCCCGCCGAGGCAGCGCTCCTGAGCGAGAAGGGCTTCGATTTCGAGGTCCTGATCGCCGACCTGGCCGAGCAGAGCCTGACCGAGCGGGCTGCCGAGCGGCGCGTGGCGGCCCGGGGCGGCGCCTCAGGGCTGCCGAGCGGCCGCACCGGCACCTACCGTGTCCTCGCCGACTACAGCGAGGAGATGCAGGAGCTGGCCGACAAGAGCCCGAACCTGGTCCGCTACTTCACGCTCAAGAAGAAGACCTACTCCAACCGCCCCGTCGAAGCGATCGAGGTTGCCCCCGGCGTGAAGCGCAAGGACGGCCGTCCAACCCTGCTGCTGACGGGAGTCCATCATGCCCGGGAGTGGCCGTCCTCCGAGCACACGATCGAGTTCGCTTACCAGCTGATCGAGCGCTACAAGGCCGGCAACAAGCGGGTCCGCAGGCTCCTCAAGCGAGCGCGGGTGCTGTTCGTCCCCGTCGTCAACCCGGACGGCTTCAACCTCTCGCGCTCGGCGGGCGCGGCGCTGGGCGCCTCGGGCGGGCGCGATGCCCCGGCTGGCGAGGAACTCGTAAACCTGCTGATCGAGGGGGAGTACCACCGCAAGAACTGCCGGTACCTCAAGACGACGGGCTTGGAAGGCGGCAGCTGCATGCAGCAGCCGGGCAACGGGATCGCGCACTTCGGGGTCGATCCCAACCGCAACTACGGCGGGTTCTGGGGCGGCCCCGGAGCAGCGACGGGCGATGAGCCCCCGTTCTTCGACACCGCCGCCGACTACCGCGGTCCCGGCCCATTCTCCGAGCCGGAGACCCAAAACATCCGCAAGCTGGTCTCCTCGAGGCACGTGGTGACGCTGCTCACCAACCACACGTTCTCGAATCTCGTGCTGCGCCCGCCGGGCCTACAGGCTCAGGGTAAGCCGCGCGACGACAAGCTCCTGACCCGCCTGGGCAACGCCATGGCACGGGAGAACGGCTACACGAGCCAGCGGGGCTTCCAGCTCTATGACACTTCCGGCACCACAGAGGACTGGAGCTACAACGCGACCAGCGGTCTCGGCTACACGTTCGAGATCGGCCCGGACGCCTTTCACCCGTCGTACCAGGTCGTGGTCAACGAATACCGGGGCAACACCGCCGCGGCCGGCGACGGTGGGGGCAACAGCGCCGCCTACATGAAGGCGCTGAAGAGCAGCGCGAACACGAAGCGGCATTCCCTGATCAAGGGCAGGGCTCCGCGGCGCTCGCACTTGACGCTTCGCAAGAAGTTCCGGACCCCCACCTCCCCCGTTCTGGACGCCAATGGCGAGGAGGGCGAAGTCATGCTCCTCCCGGAGAAGCTCAAGTCCACGCTCAAGGTGGGCAAGGGAGGCCGGTTCAAGTGGCATGTGAATCCGTCCACCCGGCCGATCGTGGACCCGCGAGTGAGGCGCCTCGAGGCTCGGCGCGGTCAGCCCAGCGACCCCGTCGTTTTCAGCGGGTCAGCGCTACCCGACGCCAGGCCGTGCGCGGATTTCGAGACCGAGGATCAGACCTGCTGGAACGATCACGGGTTCGAGGTCCTGACCGGCGAAGGCATCGACAACGGCACCGCGACCGTGGAGATCTCATGGCCCGAGCCGGCCAGCGATTGGGACCTGAAGGTCTTCAGGGACACCAACGGGGACGGCAGCTCGGTTGGCGAGACAACGATCGTGGGGTCGTCGGCGCAGGGGACCACCGTTGAGGAGTCGACGACGATTGCCCGGCCGGGCCTGAAGGCCGGGAATTACGTCGCCCGCGTGATCAACTTTGCGGCGGTCAGCCCTTATGAGGGGCGGATCACATTCGGCAAGACCCAGGCGGCGACGATCAAGACGGGTTTCGAGAAGTACACGCTGGCCTGCCGGGCAAGAAAGGGCGGCCCCGTGCTCTCGCGCCAGAAGATCATGATCGATCGCGGCGAGCGCCTGGGGGTCGACCTCAGGAAGACCTGCGCGAAATGACCTGAGCGGCGCGCCCGTCCGCACTGCCTCTAGATCATTGATCTAGGCTTGGGCTGACGTGCTGTTTCTGTTCCTGATCCTCTTCATCGCGGTCCCGATCGCGGAGCTTTGGCTCCTGATCAAGATCGGCGGCGAGATCGGCCTCGTCCCCACCCTTGCGCTGCTGGTCGTCGACAGCATCGTCGGCGCTGCGCTGGCGCGATCGCAAAGCCGCGCCGCCTGGGAGCGCTTCAACCGTGCGCTCGCCGCGGGTCGCGTGCCGGCCCGCGAGGTCTTCGACGGAGCGATGATCATCCTCGGCGGGGCCTTGCTCCTGGCCCCCGGCTTCCTGACGGACATCGTCGGGCTTGTCCTGCTGGTCCCGCCATCCCGGGCGGTGGTGCGATCGTTCCTGGCGCGATCGGTATCGAAGCGGGCAGGCGTCGCCTGGGGAGTCTCCGGCTTCGGGCGGGACGCCGGCGGTCCGTTTCGGAAGGGCCCCGAACGCGGTTACGACTACGAAGGCAGCGCCACCGAGGTGACCGAACCTCCGCCCGAGCTTCCGAAGGATGCGCGGGAGATCCGGCGTGGCTGAGGAGGTGGCAGTGGAGCCGGCGCCAGGAATCCGCCTCGTCTGGGATCGCCGCCTCGTGGAGTCCTACGCCCGCGGCGAGAGCGAGGACGGCTGGACCCTGGAAGGCCGTCTCGGGGAGGAGTTCGAGACGGTGCGAGTCCTAACGGCAGCGGGCGCCGAAGGTGGGCTATTGCTGCTCGCCGCGGCGAGCCCGTCCGGGGCGGATGGGCATGATTCCGACCGGGTGGCGGCGCTCCTTGGCGGCCCGGATGGATCACTCCAGCCGGTGGAGGAAGCTCTGATCTCCACCGAGTACGCGTCCGGTCGGCGACCCCGGCGCGTGGGGCTGGAGCTGCACATGCCGGGCGAGGACTACGCCACCAGGGCCGCGGGCGACGCCATCGGTCATGGGGAATCCGACCGTGGCGAGGCTCATGTCAGATTCACCGATCTCGACTTCCGGCTCGACGGGCAGCGTGGGCAAGCGCGGTTCGACCTGCTTTCCCCACGGCAGTGATCCGCGCGGTCATTTGCGACTTCGGCGGGGTGCTGACCACCCCGCTCCTGCGCTCGTTCATGGCGTTTCAGGACCAGACGGGCATCAGCGGCGAGTCGCTTGGCAAGGCGATGCTGAGGATCCTCGAGCGTGAGGGCGCCCACCCCTTGCACGAGCTGGAGAAAGGCAACACGACAGAGGGCGAGTACCTGGCCAAGGTCGCCGCCGAGCTGCGGGAGGAGCTCGACCATACGCCCGAGATGGTCAGCTTCTCAGCGATCTTCTTCGATGCCCTCGATCCGAACGAGCCGATGATCGAAACGATGCGCCAGGCGAAGGCGGCCGGTTACCGCATGGCCATGCTGACGAACAACGTTCGCGAATGGGAGCCTGTCTGGCGGGCGATGCTTCCCGTGGACGAGATCTTCGAGCTGGTCGTTGACTCGGCGTTCGTGGGCATGCGCAAGCCGGAGCCTGAGATTTACCAGCTGACCCTGGCTCGCCTGCGTGAGCACGATGGAGACCGCCTGGGCGATCTCAAGTTCGGTGAATGCCTCTTCATCGACGACCTCGAGGTCAACTGTGTGGCGGCCCGCGAGCTTGGCATGGAGGCAATCCAATTCGAGTCCAACGAGCGGGCATTGCCGGCGATCCGCGCCAAGCTGGGAGTTACCGAGCCGGTCGAGACCGTGACGCCGGGATCATGACCGGGGCGCCCACCCTGCCGCCGGAGGGGTGGTATCCGGATCCGGAGAATGCCCTCAGGGAGCGCTACTGGGACGGCGATCGGTGGTCGGACGAGTACCGGGAGCCGCAGGTCGGCCATCACATCGAAAACGAGTCCGATCCGCCGAAACCCCTGGGGGTCATGAGCAAGGTCGTGATCGCAGGGCTCGTCGTCGCGGTCCTCGTCGAGCTCAACAACATCGCCGCCGATCTCAACTACGTCTCGCTGATCAGCGATCAGCTCGACGGCAATGGCCCAACCCGCCTCGAGCTCGAGGAGGCCCAGGATCGGGTCGGCGCCGCCGGCATCGCGGTCGGCGTCAGCTATTTGGCCGTCGCGCTCTTTGCCTTCATCCCGTGGTTTCATCGTGCTTACGCGAACCTGCGTCGGCTGGGCGTCCAGCACATGCGCTACAAGCCGGGCTGGGCCATCGGCGCCTGGTTCATCCCGATCTTCAACCTTTTCCGCCCAAAGCAGATCGCCAATGACATCTGGCGTGCCAGCGCCACGGACGCCACGGTGGGCAACCAGACGTGGCACGAACGGCCGGCTGGCACAGTCGTTCATTGGTGGTGGGGTCTGTTCCTGTTGGCGGGATTCGTGGTTGGGGGCGCCGGCAACGTGATCGCCACCGCAAACAACAAGCCGCTCGATACGCGCGCTCAGGTCAACGAGGCGCTGGAGCTCGAACGCGTCGGCTACACCATGGACGCGGCCGGGTCGCTGATCAGCGTCGCCGCCGCGGCACTGGCGATTATCGTCGTTCGCAAGGTTTCCGCGATGCAAACCGAGACGATCGAGGAGGCTCGAGCCGATGGACCGTGAGGAGGCCGAGGCGCTTTGCCGCAACAACGCAGCCGAGCATCCGGATCGCGCGGTTGCGCAGTGGCGCCCGCAGGAGCAGGAGGATGGAACCTGGATCGTCGTCAGGATCGGGCTGCCGCCTGTGGCTCCGACCGGGACCGCGGTCCATGCCGACGAGCGGCCCCCGACGCCACCCGACCCACGTCCGGACGTGCCACCGACGGTTGGCCCGACGTTCTAGCTCCAGACCGAAGCGATCGGCGCTGCGACGATCGCTAGTTATCCGATCCGGCCCGGTCCCAGACGTAGAGCTCAACGGCCTCCAGGGCCAACTCCATCAGCCTCGGTCCCGAGAGCCAGTCCAGCACCGTGTCAAGCGCACGCTCCTCGGTGACACCGCGATCGACGGCCTCCTCCCCGCGGAAGCCCGCGGCGAGCTTGAGCGCCTCCCGGCGGTGTTCGCCAAGCCCGGTAAACGACCGCATCAGGAAGTCCCGGTTGGGAAGCGGATGGCCGATGTCCATTGAGGCGTGCCAGGCGGCCAGCATCGAGATGTCATGGTCGTCGAGCTCCGAGATCGCACGGGCGTAGTGGGACTCGAGCTCGTCTTCGGGAATCTCGTCAACCCATGCACGCACCGCCTCCCCGAGGAGCTGGCGGCGCGCCTCACGGCCGACGGAGTCGGCGATGGCGCGGACCGCGTCGGCGGGATCGATGAAGCACAGTGACATCGGGAGCGAGAGTAGATGGCCGTGCGGACGACACGACGACGGGTCGGAAGCCGCTGTTTGGGGCCTCGGCAAGCGGGAGTTCGGCCTCGTCAGATTCGCGCGCCGAAGAGCGACCTAGGATCGTGGTGGTGAGACGCGACACACGCGACATTCAGGCGAGACGCAAGTGAGCCTGGAGCTGATCGTCGGCCCGCCGAACTCGGGGCGGGCGGATGAGGTCCTGCGGCGGCTCGCAGCGGAGCTTGACTCCGACCCATTGCTGATCGTCCCGAGCGGCGAGGAGGTCGCGCGCTTCGAACGCGACCTTTGCTCTCGGGGCAGGCCCGTCATCGGCGCCACGATCAGGACGTTCGCGTCGTTCGCCGAGCGAATCGCGGCCACCATGGCCAAGCCGCCGCCGCCTGTGCTGACCCCGGCCGAGCGTCTGGCCCTGATGAGGGCGACCGCGTCGTCGACCTCGCTCAGGGTCCTCTCACGGTCGGCCCGGTCGACCGGCTTCGGGTCCGCGCTGGACGCCCTGATCGCCGAGCTCCAGGCCGCGCTGGTCACGCCGGCGGCTCTGCGGGCGGCCGCCGCGGCGGCGGACGGGGATACGGCTCTCGAGCTGGAGCTGGCGGATCTGTATGAGAAGTATCAGCGCCTGCGGGACGGCGCCGGCCGGTCCGATCAGGCGATGATCGCGGCTGCGGCAGCCGGCGCGCTGAGCGGGGACGACTCGCTCCTGCGGGCGCGGCCGATTCTGATCCACGGCTTCGACGACCTGACCGAGGCCCAGCTCGAGCTGACCCGCAAGCTCGCCGCGCGCGCCGCCGTGGTCGTGTCCGTGACCTACGCCGACCGGCCCGGCCTCAGCGCCCGCGCAGGCCTGCTGACCCGCCTGCGCGACGAGGGGGCGGTGATCGCGGCCGAGCTGGAGCACAACCCCCGCTACACCCCGGTTCGCAGCCTGGCCCACCTCGATCGGTCCATCTTTGCCGAGGATCCGGCCAGGGCACCGCTGGACGACGGGGTGCGGCTCCTCGACTGCACCGGGGAGCGTGGCGAGGCTGAGGCGATCGGCCTCGAGATCGCGCAGCTCTTGACCGGCAACGCCGAGCCGGAGGAGATCATCGTGGCTCTCCGGCGCCCGGCGGCCGACGGTCCCCTGATCGCCCACGTCCTCCGCAGCATGGCGATCCCGGTCACGCTGGACGCCGACCTGCCGCTGGCCGGCACGTCGGTGGGCCGCGCCCTGCTTTCCCTTTCCAGGGCGGGGTCGGCGGCCGGCGAGCCCGCCGACGTGCTGCGGTACCTGCGGGCGGACACCGCATCGCGCCCCGAACGCGCGGACTGGGTGGAGCGGCGGCTGCAGAGGGGTGACGACACCACGCTTGGCGACCTCGTGGAGCGGTGGGGCGAGGGCACCCCGGCGCACCTGCGCCGCCTGCTTTCCGCCTCACCCGGCCCCGCACAGGTGCGATCCCTCGCCCTCAGCGCCCGCCGGCTGGCCGAGGGGATCCATCGCGAGCGAGCGCCCCTCGCCGGTGAGCGGTCGAGCGGGACGCCGTTCGACCCGCTCGAGGTCCGCGCGGCGATCGCGGCCGCCGAGCTCCTGTCCGAGCTCGCTGCGGTCGGCGACCTGGAAGGATGCACCCCTCCGGATCTGGACGCCGCGGCCGAGGCTCTGGCGGCAGCGACTGTTCGCTCCTGGCAGGGCTCCGCCCACGGCCGCGTTCGAGTTCTCAGCCCGTACCGCTTGCGCGGGGAACGCGCTCGGTTCCTGTTCGTTGCCGGGATGCAGGAGGGGACATTCCCCGCGGGTGGCTCCGCGGACCCCCTGCTCAGCGAGCCGGCCCGGGCCGGGCTCGGCATCCCGGCGCTTCGCCGCCGCGACCAGGATCTCGAGGAGCGCTACCTGTTTTCGGTCTGCATCTCCCGCCCCCTCGAGCGGCTGTATCTGAGCTGGCGCTCCTCTGACGACGAGGGCAAGCCGACGCCCCGCTCCCCGTTCATCGACGAAGTGCTCGACCTCCTGGGCGCAGACGCCGAGAGCGCCGAAGCGAAGCTCGTCCGTAAGCGTGACGTAGCCCAGGTCGTCCCGGCAGCCGAGGAGGCCCCGACCCCCCGGCTCCTGGCCCGCGCCCTCACCCTGCGCCACGGAGCCGACCCGTCAGCGCACCGTGACGCTCTGGCTGAGCTGGGAGCCGACCTGAGCTTGACCGGGGAGGTGCTCGGCCTGACCACCGCGATTCCCGACCTCGGGCTGAAGCCGAAGGGCCTCCACCACCCCTACGTGGCGGCGAACCTCAAGGAGCGCACGCTGATGAGCGCCACCTCCCTGGAGGGCTGGGTCGAATGCTCGTACCGATGGTTCGTCCGGCACGAGCTGCAGCCGGAGCGCCTGGAGCCCCAGCCCGATCCGCTCTGGCTGGGAGGGGTCGTTCACGAGGCCCTCAACCGCCTCTACAGCGAGGCCCCGGGCGCCGATTCGATCCCCAGGCCCGGCGACGTGGCGACCTGGAAGCGGCGCTTCAGCGAGATCCTCGACGCGATTGTCGCGGAGGAGGAGTCGGGCTCCACCGGCTCGGCGCGAGCGCTGGCGCTGGCTCGGGCGCGGATTCAGGTAGAGGCGTTCCTGGACGAGGACGCCGCGACGGTGACCGACCTGCGCCCGCGGCCGGACCTGCTCGAGGTCGGCTTCGGAATGGATCCGGCGGGCGAGCCCGAGGCGCTGGACCTGGGTGATTTCAGCATGCGCGGACGCATCGACCGGATCGACGTCGCTCCGGACGGCGTTCGGGCGGTACTTCGGGATTACAAGACTTCGAAGAAGGCTTCCGGACGCGCGGCGCTCGTCAAGGAGGGGAAGTTGCAGCTGCCGCTTTACATGCTGGCGATGCGCGAGCGGCTCGACCTCGATCCGATCGCAGGCCTCTATCACCCCCTCGCCTCGTATGGCGACCGGAGCCCCAGGGGAATCGCCAGGCGTGAACAGCTTGGTGCGGGCGGCCTGCTCGACGGGCTCGGCCTCAAGACTCGCAAGGGCTCCACGGCCGACCACGTCGACGACGAGGATTTCGAAGGCGCGCTCCAGGACGCGCGGGCGCGTGCGATCGAAGCCGGAGAGCGCATGCGTGGAGGGAAGATCACCCGCGATCCCCTGAACGGCGAGTGTCCGAAGTACTGCACCTTTCAGGCGATTTGCCGCCTCGAGCGGGCACTCGGAGTGGAGGCGGAGACCGAGTGACATGGCACGCTCCCACCGCTGAGCAGGCAGCCGCGATCGCGGCCCGCGATCGGGACTCCTTCTGCGAAGCGGGCGCGGGCAGCGGCAAGACCCGCGTCCTGGCCGACCGGTACTGCGACGCGGTGACGATCGACGGCGTCGGTATCGATCAGATCCTCGCCTTCACCTTCACCGAACGCGCCGCCGCGGAGCTTCGCCAGCGCGTCCGGCGCGAGCTCGCGCGGCGCTCCGAGCAGGCCGGCGAATCCGGCGATCAGGGCCTGGCCCGGGAGTTGCGCACCCTGGCCCGCGACACCGAGCGTGCATGGGTCACCACCATCCACGGGTTCTGCCGTCGCCTCTTGGCGCACCACCCCGTTGCCGCCGGGCTCGACCCCCGCTTTCGGGTGATCGACGCGGCCGAGGCCACCCGTGTCCTCACGGCCTGCTGCCGGCAGGCCCTCGACGACGCGGTCGCCGAGGGCGACGAGGGCGCGACGAGGGTCGCCGCCGCGATGGAGTCATGGCGGCTGGTGCAGGCGCTTCAGCTCGCCTACGAAGGCCTGCGAGGCCAAGGCATGGCGCGGCCCGCGCTGCCGGCCGTTCCGGCGCCCACCGCCACTGACAAGGCCGGCGACGATGCGCCGCTGACCCAGCCCCAAAAGGAGGCGGCCCTGGAGGCCAAGGCGACCTTGGATCGATTGCTGGAGCGGCTTGCCGACCGCTATGAGGCGGCCAAGACCGCGCGATCCGGGCTTGACTTCGCCGACCTGGAGCTACACACGATCGAGCTGCTCCGAAGCTCGGAAGCGGTGCGATCGCTCTGGCGGGGACGCTTCAAGCACCTGATGGTGGATGAGTTCCAGGACACCAACCAGGTCCAGCTCGACCTGATCGGCGCCTTGCGGGGCGAGGAGACCCGCCTGTTCACCGTCGGCGACGAGAACCAGTCGATCTACCGCTTTCGGGGCGCGGACCTCGAGGTCTTTCGACACGAGCGCGAGGTGGCCAGGACGACGCCGGCCGTCGAGGTCTTGGGCCTGCGGGGCAGCTTCCGCTCCCTTCCCCCGGTCCTCGCCACCGCCAACTGCCTGGGTAGATCGCTCCTGCCGGGATTCCAGGAGCTGACGGCAGGACGAACGGACGAGGCCGGAGGCCCACGGGTGGAACTGCTCCTGTCCCTGAACGAGGGCAACGGCAAGGATCACCGCAAGTGGGCCGACCACGCGGAGGACCTGGACGGCGGAGTCGTGGGCTCCCCCAAGGTAGTGGCGAAGGCCAGAGCGCTTGCGGAACGGCTTCGCGAGCTCGTCGACGAAGGCGCGGCCCGCCCGGGTGACATCGTCGTGCTCCTGCGGGCATTCACCCACGTCGACGCTTTTCGGGAGGCGCTCGACCGCTTCGGCCTGGAGCCCTATGTGGTCGGTGGCCGCGGATACTGGTCGCAGCAGCAGGTCGAGGACCTCCTCCGGCCGCTTTCGGTGATCGCCAACCCGCTCGACGACGAGATGCTTTTCGGCGCGCTCGCCGGGCCCGGGTGCCAGGCGAGCCCGGACACCCTTTGGCTTTTGCGGCGCGGCGCCGGCTCCGGGCAACACATCTGGCCGATCCTGAACCGGGCGTTCGGAGTGGGCGACGACGGATTCGAGGCGGAGGATCCCGAGGCCCTCGCGCTGATCGCGGCTGACGATGCCGCCCGCCTAGGCTCATTCGTGGCGCGGATTCGCGGCTTGCGAGCGGAAATGCCGGTGCTGCCCCTGGATGGGCTGGTCGAGAAGGTGATGGAAGCGTTCGATCACGACCTGGCCCTGCTGGCCAGGCACGGCGCCGAGGGCAGGATGGCAAACGTGCGCAAGCTCATGCGGTTGGCCGCCGATTACGAGCGCGACGAAGGGCGCGACCTCCGGGGCTTTCTGACTCAGGCCTTCGCGGCGACTCGGGCGGACGAGCGCGAGGGCCTGGCCCCGGTGCAGTCCGAGGATCACGATGGCGTGCGGCTGATGACCGTCCATGGCGCCAAGGGCCTCGAGTTTCCGGTGGTTTGCGTGCCGGATCTGGACCGGGAGCTGACTGCGGGCGGCCAGAACGCCGACGTGCTGATCGGCAAGCGTGGCGCGGACGGCAATGCTCGTTTCGGCCTGCGCCTGCCGTTCCCGACGACGGAGTCGGTCCGGCTTTGGGATCTGGTGGCGCTTGGCGCCGCCGCGAGGGAAGCCGAGGCCGAGGAGGCGCTGCGCCTGGTCTACGTCGCGGTCACCCGTGCCCAGGAGCGCTTGATCCTGAGCGGGACCTACAGGCCAAAAGACCTGGAACCTTGCGAGGTGAGGCCCAACCAATCCACATTGGCCCGCTGGCTGCCCGACCTCGTCGACCTGGGGTGGAGCGGCGCGCCCGGCGAGATCACCCTTCCGGCTCCCGCTCCCGCGATTGCCTCGTTGCCGCAGCCCGCACCGGCGCGGCTCGCG
>JALZKA010000006.1:0-3011 GCA_030859475.1 Actinomycetota bacterium | reverse complement strand
TCAGCGAGCCGAGCGGCCCGCGGGCGGCGGAGCTTGCGAGACGCCGCGAGTCGGTCCGCCGGGTCGAAGCGAAGTTCGCCGCCGCCCGGCCACTGCCAATCCTCCCGGGCGGTCCGTCGCCGGTGCCGCTGGGCCACCTCTCCTACTCGTCCCTTGACGCCTACAAGAGATGCGCGTACCGCTTCTACGTCGAGCGTGTGCTCGGGGTCGGAGCCGGGATGCTCAGCCCGCCGGCCCGGAACGGTAACGGGGACGACCCGCCCCAGGCACGGGCCGCCTCGCCGGCGCTGGCCCTCGGGAACGCTGTGCACAGCGCCCTGGAGTGGAGCGCGCGCAACGGCTGGGCGCGTCCCGACGAAGCGCGGGTCGGCGCCCTGCTCGAGCACGAGGGAGCGAGCGTGGAACAGGTGACGCGGGCAAGCGGTCTGATCGACGCGTGGCTCGGCAGCGAGCTGCGTGCCTCGATCGCGGGCATGGGGCTGCGGGCCGAGGCGCCTTTCGTGCTCCCGGTAGCGGGCACCGTCCTGCGGGGCAGCATCGACCTCCTGGCCGCCATGCCCGAAGGGCCCCTGGTCATCGACTTCAAGACCGACCGCCTCGACGGCTCCACTACCGCGGCGCTGGGTGAGCGCTACGCCTCACAGCGCGCGATCTACGCGCTGGCAGCGGCCACGAGGGCGGGGGCCTCGCAAGTCCGCACGGCCCATGTGTTCCTCGAGCGCCCCGAAGACCCGGTCCTGGAGGCGTTCGGCCCCGATGACCTGGATCGCGCGCGGAGGCGTCTGGAGGGGATCGTCGCCGGGATCCGGGCCGGCGACTTCGAGCCCACGCCGGAGCCGTCCGCGTCGCTTTGCCTTGGGTGTCCCGCCGCCGCGCGGCTTTGCCCTCACCCGATGTGGCGGCCCGACCGCCACGCCGCGATCGCGGTCCGATGAGGCGGCTTGCCGTGTTCGGGTACGCGTCGCTCGTGAACCGGGAGTCCGTGACCGCCACGCTGGGGCACTCGGCCGGCGAGCCCGTCGCGGCCCGGCTCTCCGGCTGGCGGCGTCGATGGTCTCTGGTTCGCGATAATCACACCGCCGAGAAGGGCTTCGCCCCAATCGGTGAGGGCGAGCCCTTCGACTGGTGCCTGGGCCTCAACATCGAGCGCGCCGAATCCGGCGATTGGCTGAACGGGGCGCTGATCGAGCTCGATGACGCCGCGCTCGAACGCCTGCGCCTGCGCGAACTGCGCTACGACGAGGTCGAGGTGACCGCGGGGGTCAGCCCGGCCCGCTTCGATCGGGTGGTCGCGTTCAAGGCCAAAGCTGACAACTTCGCAGCGGCCCCCCCGCCCCACTCGGTCATCCTCGCGCCCTACCTGGAGGCCTGCGAAGCAGCGTTCGAGGCGCTCGGGCCGGGCGAGCTCGATGCTTTCCGGGCAACCACGGCGCCGCCCCCCGTACCCGTGGTCGCCGGGCGCCTGGTACGGGACGAGGTGCCGGAAGGGAACCCGCGGGCGTGGTAGCCCGCGACGTGCGGACTACCCCACCTTCCAGCGCCGGGCCCATTCCTCCAGCTCGCGAATCGCCGGCTTCAACTCGTCGCCCATCGGGGTCAGCCCGTAGGAAACCCGCGGCGGCGTCCCCTCGTGAACCTCTCTGCTGACAAGGCCGGCCGACTCGAGCTCGCGCAAGCGCCGGGACAGCAGCCGATCGGAGAGCCCGGGGATCGCCGCGGTGATCTGGGCGAAGAACACAGGGCCGGCACCCAGCGCCCACAGGATCGCACCAGTCCACCGCTTGCCGACCAGCTCGACCGCGGCCTGGAAATCCGGACAGACCTCGTCGTCCACCAAGCCAGCGTAAAGGACGGCGGTCCCCGGCCCAGATGCCTCAGCCGGGCGCGCAGGGGCCCGACCCCGCGCCGTCCAGGGGCCCCCCGAGAGCCTTGGCGACGATGGGGTTGGGCACGCCCAGGCCGCTTGGCGGGCCGCCGCCGAGGGTGCTGGCGAAGACCGTCGCCAGGACGTTTCCTTGCGCGTCGACGACCGGTCCCCCGGAGTTGCCGGAACGCACCTCCCCCCGGAATGGCGTCATGCTGCGCTCGACCGGCCCGCGGCCGTACGAGTCCTGGCTTTGGACCGTCCCCGTCCCGCCGAGCCGGGCAGCCGCGACGGTGAGCGGTCCCGCCTCGGGGTAGCCGATTGTCGCGCCCGGCGTTCCGCGCCGGGGACGATCCACGACAGCAAGAGCCTCACCGGCCAGCCCGGGAACGGACAGAATCGCAAGATCGTTGCGGGGCTCGTAGTGAAGCGGCCCCGCGTCCAGCACCTGCCCATCCGGAGTGCTGATCTGCGTGTCGTCCTGTCCGGCGATCACGTGGGCGTTGGTGACGACCAGCTCCGGCCCCGCGATCCATCCCGAGCCCTCGACCCCCAAGCCGCAGGCGCTGCCCTGAACGCGAACGACCGACTGCGTGGCTGCCTGGACATCCGGGTCTCTCAAGAGCTTGCGGTCGGGTTCCGCGACATCGGCACGCGGGCCCTTGACCGCGGGTGTGGGGTCGATGCGCCGCAGAGCATTGAGGAGAAAGCCAGAAGGCGGGAGGGCGTCGTTCAGCGCGACCAGG
The DNA here is from genome assembly GCA_030859475.1 of Actinomycetota bacterium. Classification (GTDB taxonomy): domain Bacteria; phylum Actinomycetota; class Thermoleophilia; order Solirubrobacterales; family 70-9; genus JALZKA01. Next base: position 401 of record JALZKA010000006.1, on the reverse strand, counting down.
ATCGACGAGCGCTGGACCGCGTGCCGCAGTTCCCGCACTCCCTGGCCCGGGGCGTTCAGCGCAACAGCTCCGAAGACCCACGCCGCCATGAACGCCAGTGCGGCCAAGAGCACGGCGCCTCCCAGCGCGTCGACGAGCCTGCTGTGGGTTCGCGCTCGGAGGCGGTCGGAGAGGCCTTCACCGGCACCCTCGAGGGCGATCGCAAGAAAGAGGCCCAGCAGGATGCCCCCCGCCGCGGCCACCGCCGGCGCATACGGCGACTCGGAGCCCTCCGAAAGCAACGCGGGGCCCGCGCGGGCAGCGATCGCGATCCCCGCGACGAAGCCCACGAGTGGGAGCGCCGAGCCCACCAGCCCTCGTTCCCAGCCGATCGCGGCCATCGCGAGGGCGAAGATCAGGAT
>JALZKA010000134.1 GCA_030859475.1 Actinomycetota bacterium | reverse complement strand
CGGCCATGGTGGTGTTCAGGATCCGCACCAGGTTGACGCGGGCCTTGAAGACGAGGTCGACGTGGTCGCCGTCCGCGATCAGCCCGGCCAGCGCGACCGCGCCGGGCCACGTCTCAGCCCAGCTCACGCCGCCGGTTACGAACCCCTGGCGAGCCATCTCCAGCACCTGGGTGACCGGATTGATGTCCGAGACGGTCTGAAGCCACCCCTGGAGCAGCTCTCGCGGGGCGTAGGAGGTCGTCATCAAGATCAGGATGAACATCCCGGCTTGCATCAGAGGCGCCGCCGACTGCGTCCGGAACCTGAGCGCGAGCAGGCAGCCCCAAAGCGCCGCCGCGGTCCCCATCGCCATCACCGCGAGAAGCATGACGATCAGGCCAAGCGCGCCGGGCCAGTTCGCGCCGATCGCGAACGCGACCGTGAGCAGCACGGTCGCGGGCACCAGCGAGCGGATCGTGGCCGAGGCGACGAGCCCGGCCAGCAACGCCGAGCGTGGGGCGGGGGACGCCAACAGGCGATCGAACCATCCCTGCTCGATGTCGCGCGCCAGGTTGACCCCGGTTGCGGCGCCGGTGAATCCCGCGCCCTGGAGGAGGGAGACCGGGATCAGGAAGCTCTGGTAGTTGTCGACGACGAAGCCCTGCTGGTCGGGCAAGTTCCCGAACACGGAGGAGATGCCGATGAAGAAGATCGTGGGTGCGAGCACTCCCGGGATCGCTGCGCCGGGCACCCTGATCAGCTCATTCGCCGAGCGCCTGACCAGGGCCGCCGCGGTGGGCCAGCCCGCCGCGAATGCCGCGGTCATCCGCCCGTCCTCAGCCGGTGCCGCAACGCGAGCGAGCTGAGCGCCAGGCTGAGCCCGCCGATCCCAATGATCGCCGCGAACGCCTTCCAGGCGCCGTCAGCGGTCAGGGCGAACGCAATCGGGTCGCGGACTCCCTCGACGATGAACGACACGGGGTTGTACTCCGCGATCGTCGCCGCCGGCTCCACCATCAGCGATGCCGGGAAGAAGGCGGAGGACAAAAACAGGATCACGAACACAAGCGGGAACATGCCTTGCACGACCGACGCGCTGCCGGAGCGCAGGGCGATCGCGGCGCCGATCCCGCCGAACGCGACCGATGCCAAGGTGACGAAGACGATCAACAGCAGGACGCCGGTAACGCCTTCCTCGATCTGCGCGCCGAAGATCAGCCCGATCGCCACGTAGAAGACCGCGGAGAACGCGCCCAGCGCCGCGGTCCCCGCCAAACGCCCCAGGACGATCGCGAAGCGGGAGATCGGGGCCGCCAGGAGGCGATCCGTGAAGCCCATCTCGATGTCGACGGCGAGCGCGATGCCCCCGGCATTGCCTGCCAGGAGGCACGATTGGATCATCGCTCCCGCCAGCATGAAATCCAGAAAGCCGTTGACCTCGGGGAACTGCGGCAGGTTCACGGCCGACGCGGCGCCGCCCGTCTGGACCGCCAGCAACAGGGAAGGAAAGATGAGGATGGGCGCCATCAGCTGCGGGCGCCTGAAGGTCTGGCGGATCGACCGGCGTCCGAGCGCCGCGATCACCCGCGCGTTCTCGGCGACGCGGCTCACGCGACTGGAGCGGTCGGCTCGTCTTCCGCTTCCAGATGACGCCCGGTCTTGGCGACGAACACGTCGTCCAAGCTCGGTTCGACCAGCTCGAGCGACTCCACTGCCAGACCGGCCTCGTCGAGCGCCCTGACGACCGGTGCGACCTGACCGGCTCCGTGCTCCAGCTCGACCAGGACGAGACCGTCCTTGTCCGGCAGCGGCCTGCCGATCCGGGCCACGATCTCACGCGCTCGTCCCATTTCTCCCTCGCAGATCGCGATCTCGAGGTGCGGCTTGCCGACGTCGGCCTTCAGCTCGCCGGGCGTCCCTTCGGCCACGATCAGGCCGCCGGCGATGATCCCGACGCGGTTCGCGAGCTGGTCCGCCTCTTCCAGGTACTGGGTCGTGAGGAACACGGTCGCACCCTCGGCGTTCAGCTTCTCGACCTCCTCCCAGATCGCTTTGCGGCTGACGGGGTCAAGGCCGGTCGTCGGCTCGTCGAGAAACAGCACTCGCGGCTCGTGGACGAGCGCCGAAGCCAGGTCCAGCCGCCGGCGCATGCCCCCGGAGTAGTTGCCTACGCGCCGGTCCGCGGCCTCGGTCAGGCCGACTCGCTCGAGCAGGGCGTCTCCGCGTCGTTCCCCTTCGCGGCGCGAGAGGCGGTGAAGGGTGCCTTGCAGGCGGATCAGCTCCCGGCCGGTCATCAACGGGTCAAGGGCGGCTTCCTGAAGCGCCACGCCGATCGACTCGCGAACCCGCGCCGCGTCGGCGACCACGTCGTGTCCGGCCACCCGCGCGTTTCCACCGGTGGGCCGCAACAGGGTGGTGAGCATCCGGACAGTGGTCGTCTTGCCTGCTCCGTTCGGCCCCAAGAACGCGTAGATCTCGCCTTCGGCTACTTCCAGATCGATGCCCCGAACTGCCTTGACCCCGTCTCCGAAGTCCCGCTCCAGCCCCCGAACCTCGATCGCGCCCATCCCGATGAGTCTAGGGGCCGCGGTGCAGGACTCCTGCCCGCCGCGGCCGGGCATGCGGTCGCCGCGGACCCCCGTGGGTATCGTGGTTCCTGCGCAACTGTGCCGGCGCCGCCGTGTTGGACATAGAACTGCCATGAACAGCCGAAATCGCTACATCGCGCTGGCCGCCACGGTGGCCGCCCTGGTCGTCGGAGCCGGACTCCTCGCGGGCGCCGCCACAGGCGCGCGCGTGATCGTGATGGGCAAGACCAGCACGAATCCCAAGCCATCATGCGACCCGAAGCCGTCCGACAGCTGCTTCGCAATCGGCAGCGTGACCGGGTTCGCAACCAAGCTCGGCGACAAGCGACGCCCGTTCGTCGCCCGGGAGCGAGGCAAGATCGTCGCCTGGAGCGTCCATCTCGGCTCGAAGCCCTCGAACCGGGTTCCCGACGGATCCCCCGACGGGACGGTCTCGAACCTCCAGTTCTTCCAGGACCTGTTCGGCAACGAGACCCACGGCGAGAACCCTGTGGCGGGGATCGCCATCCTGAACCCGACCGGCGAGCGCATGAAGTACAAGCTGCGTTCGAAGAGCCCACCCGTCCGGCTCGCTCGCCATTTCAACGAGGAAACGATCTTCACGCTGGACAAGCCGCTCGCGATCGGGGCGGGGCAGGTCGTCGCCCTGACCAGCTACACGTGGCTGCCCAACATCATCCCTCAGCCTGCCGGTAGCACCCGCTACGGGTGGCGGGCGAGCCGCAGCCAGGGCGAGTGCGGAGCGGCCGATGCCCGCAATACGAGGCCGCACGCGAGGATCGACACGATCCGCCAATACGGCTGCAAGTTCAACGACCGCTTCTTTTACAAGGCGTACTTCGTCCCGGCGAGCTGACTAGCCCAGGGGTTCTTGCCGCTTGCCGCAGTAGGGGCAGTCGGCGAGGTCGAGCCCGATCAGCTGGTCGCAGCGGTCACAGGCCCGGAGGTTGTCGGGCGTTCGGAGCATCGACGAGCCGGTGCCGGCCAGCGGCAGGGTGCGGGTGACGGGCTCCATCTCCTCACCGGAGACGCGATCCACATAAACGCCGTCAGCCTCGGCGATGGCGATCGATTCGCGGCCTGACGCGGGCGCTCGCAGGCGATACGTCTGACGTTCACTCATCAGCGGTGAAGCCTATCCCAGCCGAGCGGCGCCATGGCCGCAAAGAGGTAATGCTTCGCGGGGTGCGCGTCCTGATCTTCCACGGCTACCTGCTCAGCGGCACCGGCTCGAACGTCTACAACGCCAGCCTGGCCCGCGCCATGCGGGCCCTGGGGCACGAGGTTCACCTGATCTGCCAGGAGCGGGCGGCGGATCGCCTCGGGTTCGTCGACGCGGTCGGAGACTGGGACACCGGCGAGCTCGCCGTGAAGCCCACGGGCGCGCCGGGCGCCAGTGGGTCGCTGACGGTTTACACGCCGGACATCGGCGGGCTGCTGCCGGTCTACGTGAGGGATCGGTACGAGGGCTTTCAGGTCAAGGAGTTCCCGGAGCTCTCGGACGCCGAGCTCGCTGCGTACATCGAGCGCAACGTCACCGCCACCAGGCAGGTGGTTGCGCGAGCGGGCGGCGTCGAGGTGGCGCTCGCGAACCATCTCGTGATGGCGCCCGTGGTCCTGGACCGCGCCGGCCTCGGGTTCGCGATCAAGGTGCACGGCAGCGATCTTTCCTACACGGTCCTGCCCAACCTCGATCGCTTCGGCCCCTACGCGGCCGCAGGGGCCCGGGCCGCAAACGGCATCCTGGTCGGGTCGGGCCACATCGCCCAGCGGCTGCGCCAGGCGATCGACGAACCGGGAGTCAATGCCAAGGTCAAGCTCGGGCCGCCGGGGGTGGACGCCGAGCTGTTCAAGCCGCTCGACGCCGGAGAGGCCGCGCCCCGTTTGCGCGACTTGGCCGCCGCCCTGGCGACCGCCGACGCGGGGGAGGGGTCCCGGGGCGGATCCTGGGCGCGGGACCGGGATGAGGCCTCGATAGCCCTGCGGTGGCTGGCCGAGGCCGGCGGCCCCAGGGTCGTCTTCGTCGGCAAGCTGATCGTTTCCAAGGGCGTCGACCTGCTCTTGGCCGCGTGGCCATTGGTCCATGAAAGAAATCCCGGCGCCCGGCTCCTGATCGCAGGCTTCGGAGGATTCCGGGATGCGCTCGAGGATCTCTGGCGTGGCCTCGCCCAGGGCGACGAGGATGTTGTGCGGCGCATCGCCGAGCGGGGGCGGGACCTCGAGGGTGGCGACAGATCACCCCTCCGTCACCTCACGGCGTTCCTCGCCGACCCGCCCGATGCCTACGCGGGCGCGTGCGCGAGGGCGGCAGGGAGCGTGGCGTTCGCCGGACGGCTCGAGCATCGGGAAGTGGGGGGCCTGGTCCCCGCAACCGACGCGCTGGTTTTTCCATCGACGTTTCCGGAGGCGTTCGGGATGGTGGCGGCAGAAGCTGCGGCCGCGGGGGTCCTGCCGGTGTCCGCGGGTCACTCAGGCGCGCTCGAGGTAAGCCAGGCGCTGGCCGCGGACCTCCCTGATGAAGCCGCCGGAC
>JALZKA010000133.1 GCA_030859475.1 Actinomycetota bacterium | reverse complement strand
GAGCGCGGCCGTGATCGGCCAATATCGGTGTCGGGAGCTCAATTCGCCGTCTGGGCTGGTACTTTTCATGGCGATCCCCAAACACGGGATCGCCGGAGGCATTGGCCAGGCTTGCAAGAAAAGCCGCGCCGGCTGCCTTCTTCGAGCTTACATCGCTCGTCCCCGCGCCCTTTCAGGCGCCTCGGGCCGAGCACCTCCACTGAAAGCTGCCGATGGCAAAGACCACCGACGTTGCCGCAGATGCGGCGCGCATCCCTACAAGAGCTGATCTCGAGCGTGCCCAGAAGTTCACGCGGGAGTCCATCCTGCTCGAAGGGGAGACGCTTGCGGACTTGGCTGCCGGAGGGGCGCGGATGCTTGCCCTCCAGGCTGCGGTGGCCGAGCTCGACGCTGGTGCCGAGGAACCCTCCACGGCTTGGCGTCGCGAGTACTCGCTGGTTCTGGGACTCGAGCGGGTGCTGGCCATGGAGCCTCCCACCCTGCTCGACGGCGCCGAGCTGAACGACCACCAGGTCGACGCCCTTTCGGGCACCTTGGCGGCCCTCATCGCCGACGTCGAGAAAGGCACGAAGAGCACCAACGGCAACGGAGCGGCGCCAGCCCTCGCGGCGATGGAGCGGTCGGAGGCAGTCGCGAACGGAGACGGGGCAGCAGGCTCCGGCGAAGGGACCGAGGAGCTCGACGAGGAGGTGGCGGCCGACGAGGAGCCACAGGATTGGGAGGACGAGCCGCTCGAGGCCGACGAGGAGGCGCCCGCCGAAGCTGCGGACGACCCGGGCGCGGATCGCCGCTTCTGGTTCGAGCACGCGACGGGCGCCGGCAAGACGGTGGCCGCAGTCGGCTTTGTCGAAGCCTCGCGGACGGGCGGCATCCTGATCTTGACCCATCGCCGCAACCTCGTCGACCAGTTCATCGGCGAGATCTCCGACCGTGGCTACAAGGACCGCCTCTCGCCGCCGCTTTTGGGCTCGGACGATCACCCGTATGGGCCGGTGACGGTCGAGACCTACCAGTGGTTCGTGCGCAACTCGGCACGGATCTCCGACGCCTACGCGATCGTGATCTGCGATGAGGCCCACACCGCGCTGGGCGAGAAGACCAGCGCCTGCATCCGCAAGATGCCGGGCCCCGTCTTCATCGGCATGACGGCCACCGGCGCGTTGATCGCCCGCCACGTCACGGATCTCTTCCCCACCCAGACGTCGCGCTTCGACCTGGCGCAAGCGGCCCGCCGCGGCGTGATCGCCCCGCTTCGCTGCCTGCGGATCCCGCCGGGGCCGGGCGTCCGCTCGCTGACCAACGTGCCCCTGCGGCGCGGCGAGGTCGATCAGGACTTCGACCAGGAGGAGCTGGCCAAGCTGCTCGACCAGGGGCCGTTCAACGTCGCCATCGCCGACCTCTACCAGTCGCGCTTCCGGAAGGTCCCGGGGGTCCTCTACACGGCGGGGGTGAAGCACGCCACCAACGTCGCCCAGGCCCTCCGCGACGCGGGCATTAACGCCCGCGCGGTCTCCGGCGAGACGCCCAAGCGCGAGCTGGCGGAGATCCTGGCCGGCTTCGAGCGTGGAGACGTGGACGTCCTCTGCAACGCGATGCTCCTGGCGGAGGGCTGGAACTCGCCCCGCGCGACGATCTGCATGCACCTAGCCCCGACCGCGTCGCGGCGGATCTACCAGCAGCGCGTGGGCCGCGTCACCCGCCGGGCGCCCGGCAAGGAGGCCGGTCTGGTGATCGACTTCGTCCATCCCGCGACGACCTCCGACGAAGCGATCGTGACCTTGCACTCGCTGCTTGACCGCGACGTCTACCGCGGCGGGGCGATCGTCGTCGGCCCGGTGCGCCGGGGCCGCGGGCGCCGGGTCCGGGTCGAGCGCCGGGTGGTCCCGGTCTCGGCGGATCCCGAGCGGCGCGTCGCGGTCTTGGAGCGCGAGCTCTGGCGGATCGCCGTCGAGAACCTGAACTACTCGGAGCAGCACGCCTGGGCGGCACTCGCGGGCTCGCGCGTGACCTCCAGCCAATGGCGGCGGGCGAAGGCGATGATCCAGCACGACGAGGCCAGGGAGCTGCGCCGTCGATTCCTCTTGACTTGCGTGCAGCGCAACCGCAACCACCAGCTGCGCCTGAAGGCCCTCGGCGAGGTCGCGCTGCTCCGCGACGCCGAGGCGTTCGACGACTGCGTTGACATCGTGGCCGCCTGGGGCCGCGACGATCGCCGCTCCGGCGCCAAGGTGCTGCTCCAGGCGCTCGCCGAGCGGCGGATCGGACGTCGCGACCAGGCCCAGGCGTGGGTCTGGCGCCTGGCCGAAGCGACCCGTGAGCTCCATGAGCAATACGCGGTGCAGCGCTGGCCTGAGACCAAGCGCCTGCTCGGCCTGTTCGTGAACTCGTCCGGCCGCGCGCACGGCCGGAACGCCCGCCGCCTGGTGACGGCCGCGCGCCAGCACGACAAGCGGCTTTCCGTCTCGCTCCTGGCCGCCGCTGTGGCACACACGCCAGAGGCCGAGGAGGTGCTGCGCGGCGCGCGGATGCGCACGGCGCGCAAGCCGTCCGCCGTCGCCCGCGAGCTGCTGCGCAACTTCCCCAAGCCGGGTTCCAAGCGGCGTCGCAAGCGCAAGGGCGGCGGAAACGGGGGAGGCGGCGAGGCGAAGGCCACCGACGGTGGCGCCAACGGCAGCGGCGCCGAGCGCAGCGGCGCCGAGCGCGAAAAGCTGGAGCCCGCCGACGACTGACGCCGAACGTCCCGCGCTGCACGGTATACGCGGTACTCCGGGACGTTCGACGCGTTCGTCACTCGATGCGGAGGGTTACCTCGCCGGCGCCGAGGGTGACGCTGCGGCCGTCGTCACACCGAGCCAAGAGGTTCCCGCGCTCGTCGACGCCGCTCGCGGTTCCTGACCCGCTGGGCTGCTCGTCGCCTCCGCCTTCCCAGCCGATCTGGCGCCCGCGAAGCGCGTCGCGTCGCGCGAACGCGTTGACGACCTCGGTCGGCTCAGCCTCAATCCACCGGCCGACGGCCGCGCGCACCGCCACGAGCGCCGAGTCGGCGTCGACGTCGTGGCCCAGCGATGTGGCGGGCCAGCGCAGGTCGCCCGGGAGCTCCGCGTCCGCAATCGCCAGATTGAGCCCGATGCCGATCACCGCCCACTCGGGCGGGCGGGCCTCGATCAGAACACCCGCCAGCTTGCGCTCGCCAAGCCACACGTCGTTCGGCCACTTGACGCCGCAGCGCACGGGGGCCAGTGACTCGGCCGCCTCGCAGACCGCTACCGGAACCGCAAGGGGCAACAGCGAGTGGCGTCGCTCCAGCGGGCGCAGGACGAACGAGCAAAGGAGCGCTGCTCCCGGCGGCGCCGACCACCGGCGGCCGTGGCGGCCTCGTCCGGCGCTCTGCTCGGCGGCGGTGACCACGGTGCCGGAGGGGGTTCCCGCGATCGCCAGCTTGCGCGCTCGTTCGTTGGTGGAATCGGTCAACCGGTGATGGTGCCGGGGGCCATCGAAGCTCACGCCCGCTCCAACGCCAGCTCGTCGTCGCGACCGGCGCCGAGGTGGCGGGCGGCGCTGCCGCCGTCGAGGGCCAACCCGAGCCGTCCCGACGAATCGTGGTAGACGACGAGGCCACCGGCGCCGTCGGCGAACGTGCGACCCTGCGCTGCGGCGAAGGAGGTGCCGCCCGTCGACACGGATATCGCGCCCGGGGCTCCCTCGAGATCCTCCGGGCGAGCGTCGAGGATCAGGTTGCCGTAGTGATCCGCGTAAAGGACGTGGACGAGGAGCGCTCCGTCCTCGAGCCGAGGCGATGGCAAATCGAGCTTCAGGAGCTCGCCCGGGTCGAGCGGCTCACCCGCGACGGCCAGGGGCCTGCCCGCCGCGAGGTGCGCTGCCACGGGCGCGAAGAGGTCGCGGCCGTGGAAGGTGGGTGCGACTGGCTCCAGTCGCAACGCGGAGCTTGAGATCTCGATCGCCTCGCGCACCCCGCCGAGCCTTGCCGCCGCCAGGTCGAGCAGGCCGTTGTCGGGGCCTACCAGAAAGGACTCGCCCGCCGCGAGGGCAACGGCGCGCCGGCCGGATCCGACGCCCGGGTCGACGACGGCCATGTGGACGGCCGGCCCAACCGGGATCACGGTGGCCTCCAGGCTCAGCGCCCCGCGCCTGAGGTCGCCTGGCGGGATCCCATGCGTCAGGTCGACGACGGACACCCCGGGCGCCAGCCGGGCGACGACCGCGCGACAGGCGCCCGCGAACTCGTCCTCGTAGCCGTAGTCGGAGAGGAAGGTCAGGGGCAGGGCCACGCCCCGGAATCTATTCCCACCGGGCTATGGCAGACCGTGCTTCGCGATCGCCCGGTCGTAGTTCAGCCGCAGGAGCTCGATGACGTCCCGGACGTCGTCCTCATCCGCGATCCGCCGTGCGGCGTAGCCGGGCTTGCCGGGGAACACCGGGTGGTAGTCGATCCGGCCCTGCTCGTGCAGCTCGTGCCAGAGCTTCTTCGGAAAGCCCAGGTGCAGGGCATGGTCGCCGTGGAGGTGGCCGATCTCCCGCTTGCCGAGGCGCAGGGACAGCTCGCCTCTCGAGCCATCGACCGCTTCCACCCCGGGCCACGAGGTCACCTCGGCGACGATCCGCTCGCCTGCTGATTGTGTTGCCGTGGGCATACGCGCCTCCTTCGTTCGGGTTCACTCGCGACACTACAAGTTCAAGTAAGCTTTAAGTCAAGTCATGGCCGAAGAGATGACGATTGGTGAGGTCGCGAAGCGCAGCGGTGTGGCGTCGTCTGCGCTTCGCTTCTACGAGGAGCGCGGGCTGATCTCGTCGGTGCGGGCGGGCTCGGGGCACCGCCGCTATCCGCGTCCGGTGTTGCGCCGGATCGCGTTCATCGTCTTCGCCCAGCGGATCGGGCTGACCCTGGGCGAAATCGGGCAGGAGCTCGCGAAGCTGCCGCCGGACCGTGCCCCGAACCGCCGCGACTGGTCGCGCCTCTCCGGGACCTGGACCGCGCGGATCGACGATCGAATCGCCGAGCTCGAGCGCCTGAAGGCCGGCCTGGGCGAGTGCATCGGCTGCGGCTGCCTCTCGCTCGACCGTTGCAAGCTCGCCAACCC
>JALZKA010000132.1 GCA_030859475.1 Actinomycetota bacterium | reverse complement strand
TCCTGGGGCTGGTGCGGGCGCTGGCACCGTTCATCGCCGGGAGCTCCGGCATGCGCTACAGGGCGTTCTTGCCATACAGCGTGCTCGGCACGGGCCTCTGGGCGGCGACCTTTACCCTGCTGGGCTACTTCCTGGCGGAGAACATTCACCTTGCCGAGGACATCGCCGGCCGGGGGATCTTCATCTTCGGCGCCGTCGTGGGTGTGGTCGTTGGCACGATCGTGGCTTTTCACTACCTGCGAAATCCCGCGAACCGGGCCAAGCTGGTCACGAGGATCGAGTCGTACCGGGTCGGCAGGCCGGCGGTCGAGCTGGGGCGCCGGGTGAAGCCGCAGGCGATGTTCCTGTGGCGACGAGTTACGCCAGGCAATCTCGGCCTCGAGTTCACCACGCTCATGGCCATTCTTGCAGTGGCTCTCTTCATCGTGATCGGCTACGGGGTGATGGTCGGTGGTGATCCGGGCCCGACGCCAGGCGACAGGGCCGCGTTCGACATCCGCAACGGGCTGGAGTCCGGGTGGCTGACCGATCTGAATCAGGTCGTGACAAAGCTGGGCAGCACGCTGGTGATCCTGCTCGCAGGGCTGGCCGCCACCGCAGTGCTCGCAATCAGCCGGCGGTGGGCGGAGCTGGCGGTGCTTGCGGCAGCCCTGCTGATCTGTTTCATCGCCGTGCCGTCGCTGAAGGAGTTGCTGGACCGGCCACGGCCGGACTTCGCGTTGACCAGCGCCGATGGCGCTTCCTGGCCGTCCGGGCACGCGACCTATGCGGTGCTCTATCCGTGGCTGGCGCTTGTCGCGGCGGTTCGGCTGCGGCCCGGCATGGGGTATGGGACCGCACTGATCGTGGCCGGAGTGGCGCTGGCTGCTGCGATCGGCCTGTCAAGGGTCTACCTGCGGGTTCACTACCTGAGCGACGTGAACGCGGGGGCGGCGTTGGGCGTTGCCGTGTTCGCCGCGTGCTCGGCCGTCGCGCTTCTCGTCGTGCACTTTCGCCAGAATGCCGAGCGACCATGAGCGTGCTCGCGGAACTCAGCGCTGCGCATTTCCTCTTCGGCGGCGCCGGGCTGCTCAGCCTGCTGGCATTCGGGGCGCTGATCCTGGTGCCGACGATGGGCTCGTTCGGGCGGGGCTGGGAGAAGGTCACGGCGGCGCTTCTCTCGCTCTTCGTGCTCGTTGTGCTGCTGGCGATCGGCCTTGGGGTGGGCGTGCTGATCGTCTACAACTGGGACTCGATCAGCGGCTGGTTCGGTTGACCGTCAACCCCTAGAGGCGGGCAGATTCCTGTCCGAGGTGGAGGACGCTGGCAGAATCAGGGACGTGACCGCCAAGGCCGACAGCGTGTCCAAGGCTGCCGCGCAGGCTGGCGGCGCCACGCTCGAGGCGCTCTCCGACGCGATCGAGTCTGGTGCCGGGCTGCCCGCGGTCGCACGGGCAGCCGCGCAAGTGCTTGGCGCCAGCGTTGCGGTGATCGATCGCTCGAGCGTCGTTCTCGCGGTTGCGGCGCCATCCTCGTCGGAGGAGTCGAAGCTCCTGGCCGGCGGCGAGGGCGTCGAGTCTGTGGAGCTGCGCGTCGCCGACGCCGTGGTGGGGGAGCTGCGCTTCCGCGCCCGCTCGAAAGCGGCAGGCTCGTCGGCGCCGGTGGCGCGGATGGTGTCGGCGCTGCTGGCGCTGGAGGTTGAGCGGTCGCGGTCCGACGAGTGGGCGTCGGACGAGGCCGCCGGCGACTTCGCACGGGCAGTGCTGGAGCGGCGGGTAACGGATCGCGGCGACATCGTGGCTCGCGCGGCCGAGGTCGGGTGCGATGTCGGCTCGGGCGCCGGCGTGCTCATCGCGAGGGCTCATCCCCACCGCGCTCAGGATGGCGACTGGCGCGCCCGGGTCCTGACGCTCTCGCTTCGCGTCCTTCGCACGCAGGCGCAAGGAACGGTCGCGGTGATCGGGGACAGCGAGGTCGCGCAGGTCGCCGCCATCGTCCCCTCGGTGGAGGGGCTGATTCTTGGCCGCGCGGCTGACGCCCTGGCGCGCGAGCTGGCGCAGTCGCTTACCGGGTTCAGAGTGACCGTTGCCCACAGCCGTCACGCCGCGGACCCGGCCGACCTCTATCGGGCTGGCATGGAGGCGCTCCTGGCGGCCAACGTCGCCGAGGCCGAGGGCCACGACGTGCTCGCATTCGAGGACACGGGCTCTTATCGGCTGCTTCTGCCCGCGATGAGCGAGGACCCCGGCGAGCTCCGCCGCTTCTACGAGGAGACGGTGGAGCCCTTGTGCGCCTACGACGAGCAGTACGAGACGGATCTGGTGACGACGATCGAGGCGTACCTGGAGAACGACGGCAACGTCACGCCGACGGCGGAGACGCTGTTTACCCATCGCCACACGATCCGTTACCGGCTGGAGCGCGTCCGCGAGCTCTGCGGCCATGACATCTCCTCGACCGAGGGGCGCGAGAAGCTCGGCCTGGGGCTGAAGGCGATGCGGGTCCTGGGCATCGCGCCACCGCGAGGACCCGCGCGCGAGCCCGGGGCCAAGGGCGGGAAGGTGCGCAAGCCGGGAGCGAAAGGAGTTAAGACCTAAGAGCTCGAACCTCGAGGCCTCGTATTCCAGCTTGCACCCAAGTTCCGGGGGGAAGACTTGAACTCCCTCCTCGAGGACCAAAACCTCGCGGGCTCGCCGGTTACCCCACCCCGGAAGACGGGTTCCGAGTGTAGGGATCATCGAGTTTCCGCAATCACCGGTCGTATTGACGGGAAAATGCGGAAACTCGATCTGCGTTGCACGTCGCGGTTCAGATCCCGGGCTGATCGCAAGTCCCTCTACGATTCCCCGGTGACCGGCACCTCAGAAGCGCCGACGGTTTTGGTGATGGCCGCGGGCGAGGGAACGCGCATGCGCTCATCCCAGCCCAAGGTCATGCACCCGGTTTGCGGCCGGCCGATGGTCGCGTGGCCGATCCTCGCCGCCCGGCAGGCCGGCGCCGGCCGCGTCGCGGTGATCGTCTCCCCGGATCGCGACCTCTCGGCGGCGCTTCCACCCGATACGGAGACGATCGTCCAGCCGCAGGCCGACGGCACCGGCGGCGCGATTCGCGCCGCCCTCGACTTGATCGCGGGCTCGCAGCGCGTCCTCGTCCTCTCCGGCGACGTCCCCCTGATCACCGCCGAGACGATCGCCGCCCTGCTTGCCGCGCACGACGAGACCGGGGCCGCGGCCACCGTCATGACCGTGGAGCTCGACGACCCCTCCGGCTACGGGCGGATCATCCGCGACGACTCCGGCGACGTCCAAGCGATCGTCGAGACGAAGCACGCCGGCGGGTTGGCGCCCGAGATCCTCGCGACGAGGGAGATCAATTCCGGAACCTACGTCTTCCAGGCAGCGCCATTGGCCGCCGCCCTCGACGAGATCACCAATGAGAACGAGGCCGGCGAGTACTACCTGCCCGACGTGCTGCCTGTCCTCCGCGACCAGGGACACCGCGTCACGGCCCATATCGCCGACGATGAGAACGTGAACCTGGGTGTCAACACCCGCGCCGACCTCGCGTTGGTCACCACGAAGGCTCGCGAGCAGATTCTCCGCCGGCACATGCTGGCCGGCGTACACCTGGATCGAGGCCGACGTCGAGATCGGCGCCGACGTGGTGATTGAGCCCGGCACCTACCTGCGCGGCGCCACCTCGGTCGCCGAGGGGGCCACGATCGGCCCCCACACCGCGATCACCGACTCCGCCGTTGGGCCCGGCGCCAGCGTCGTCCACTCGCACCTGGTCGAGGTCAGCGTGGGGGAGGGCTCCAAGGTCGGCCCGTTCGCCTACCTGCGCCCCGGCACCAGCCTCGAGGCGGGAGTGAAGGCAGGCACCTTCGTCGAGGTCAAGAACTCGCGGATCGGCGCAGGCGCCAAGGTGCCCCACCTGACCTACGTCGGCGACACCGACGTCGGCGCCGGCGCCAACGTCGGCGCCGGAACGATCACCGCCAACTACGACGGCAAAGACAAGCACCGAACGAAGATCGGGGAACGTGCGCGAATCGCGGTCAACAACTCGCTGGTCGCACCGGTTGAGGTCGGCGATGGCGCATACACTGGCGCCGGAGCCGTGATTCGCGAAGACGTGCCGCCCGGCGCGCTGGCGGTTACCGACGCCGATCAGCGCAACATCGAAGGCTACGCGAAGACCAGAGAGCAAGGGGCCGAAGGAAAGCAAAGCCAATGAGCGTCGAGGAGCAACTCACGCCCAGCGCGGTCAGTTCGATCGCGCACGACTACACGAAGCGGCTGATGGTCTTCGGCGGGCGTGCATCGATGGAGCAGGCGGCGCGGATCGCCGGCAAGCTCGACGTCGACCTCGGCCAGGTCGACCTGCGCACGTTCGCCGACGGCGAGGTCTATTGCCGCTACAACGAGTCCATCCGCGGAGCCGATGTCTTCCTCGTCCAGTCGACCGCGGCGAACCGCGCCCAGGGGATGACCCCGAACGATGCCCTGATGGAGCTGTTGGTGATGATCGACGCCGCCAAGGGGGCGTCCGCCCACCGGATCATCGCCGTCATGCCGTGGTACGGCTACTCGCGACAGGACAAGAAATCGGCGCCTCGCGAACCGATCACTGCGCGGGTCGTAGCCCAGTGCCTGGAGGCCGTCGGCGTCGACCGGATCCTGACCATGGACCTGCACTCTGGGCAGGTCCAGGGATTCTTCTCGAAGCCCGTGGACCACATGACGGCGATGCCGATGCTGACCCAGTACTTCATGGACCAGGTCTTCGACAACGAGCTGGTGATCGTCTCGCCCGATGCCGGCCGCGTCAAGGTAGCCCGCAACTTCGCCCGCAAGATCGGCGTCCACTGGGCAGTCATGGAGAAGGAGCGCCCCGCGCAGCAGGTCGCGGAGATCGGCTACGTCGTCGGCGACGTCGAAGGCAAGACGGCAGTCCTGGTCGACGACATGATCGACACCGCCGGCACCCTCTGCGCGGCCGCCAAGACGGTGCTCGACGAGGGCGCCGCCAAGGTGATCGCGTGCGCCACCCACGGCCTCTTCTCGGGGCCGGCCTACGAGCGCCTGGAGTACGAGAACTCGGGCATCGAGCAAATTGTGGTCACCGACACGGTGCCGCTCGCCCCCGGCGCTCCGGAGAACATCACGGTCCTGCAC
>JALZKA010000050.1 GCA_030859475.1 Actinomycetota bacterium | reverse complement strand
GGTTGACGACGCCCAGGACCGGCAAGTCTGGCCCGCGCGCCAAGACCGTGTCACCACGCTGCGCGGCGATCGCGTTGACCGCGACAATTACCGCGCCAAGCGCCAGGCCCCACCGCAAGGCCAGGCCGACCGCGCTCCGCGCCCCAGCGGCGAGGCCGGCGATTGCGACGGCCACGCCACAGCCAGCAAGGATGATCGGATTCGCGACGACGAACGCGACCGCCGCGAACGACACTAGGTGCGTCGCGGCCGCGCCGGAGGCGGCGCGGCCAAGCGCGCTGTGGCGCGGCGCGTACGCGAGCGCGGACGTCACGGGCCCTCCACGACGGGGACCGGCAACGTCTCGTCGCTCCGCGCTGCGACGATCACCGCGAAGCGATTGCGCAGGACGGACTCGGAAAGGGCGGCGGCAGCAGCGGCCACGCCATCTTTGTCGACGCCGGTGACGATCCAGGTGGGCGGCCGCTCACCGACCCGCACCGCGGCCACAAGTCCCGCCCCTGCCCCGAGCCGCCGCGCCGGTGCGGCTCGGACGTCAAGCGCAACGAGCCCGGTGATCGATCCGGAGCGCTCGAAGCGGACGAAGACCCCACTTTCCCCGGGACCGTCCTGAAGCAGCGCGGCAGCCGGATCGTCCTGGAGCCTCGACCACGCTCCGACCAGGACCCGGAGCGCCTCGCCCTCCTCCGGGCCGCCGTGGCCGGGCTCGATCCCTTGCTCAAGCAGGCGCTTTCGCGCCATTGCACACGGCTCCGGCGCTCCCGCGCACTCCAGGTCGACCGGCAGGCGATCCCCTCCCGCCGAGGTCTGCGCGAGCGGCTCGGGCCAGGAGCCGACCACAGCGGGCACCCGCATCGCATCGGTCCAGTCGCGGTGGTCCCACCAGACCCGGTCGCCGGCCTCCACCGTGCGGTCCGCCGATCCGATCGGGGACTCGATGCCGTTCACGTAGAAGAACCAATCGAAGTTTCGCCCGGCCTCGACCTCGCCCGATACCCCTTCGATCGATTGGACGAAGCCGCCGCCATAGCGCGTCTCGATATCGGCCTCGCGGTCGAGCAGGCGCAGGACGGTCTCGGTCTCGGCCGGTTCTTCAACGCTTGCCTCGAGCACCGGCGAAGTGCCGTAGTCCCGGGTCACGGTGATGGTGGCGTTGCCCTCCGACGATTCCCCCGGGCCCAAGCCACAGCCGGCCAGGATGACTGCCAGGGCAAGCCCAGCCGCCACCTCGGCCGATCTGCGCCTGCGGCGCATCGCTACCGCACCCTGACGATCTCCCTCTCCGAGGGAATATCCGAACCGCGCCGGGCCTTCAGAACGGCTCGGCCTGCATCGGAAATCGTGACGCGGGCGCGGCCTCTGGCATTCGTCTCGACGGGTACGTCGCCCCCCCGCACCGTAGCCCCCTCAGCCGGAGAGCGACTCCCATCCCCGGCGAAGGCGACCACCTTTACCGGGAACGGATCGCCGGCATCGGCGCGACGCGGGGCATTCAAGCCAAGCTCGTCACCGGTGTTGATGCCACGGTCAAAATCCGCGAAGTACCAAAGGACCTGGTCGCCGCGGTCGAGCCGGAACTGGTCTGCCCCGACGGTTGGGAAGACGTGGTTCACCTTGTAGAGCCAGAACGCGGATGCGGATCCGACGTAATCGCCGATCCGACACGTGAAAAGCCCCTCGAGCCCGGGGAACGTTTGAACCCGTAGAGGCATCAGAGCGTCGGACGCGCGGCGCCCGGAATTGATTGCGGACTGGACGATGCCGAGGGCGGTGGGCCCCGCAACCCGCGCCCGTCGCGGCGTCGGCCTACAGCCGTCAGGGGTCGCCTTGCGAACGCGCTCGGTCCCGGTCACGTACGTCGAACCGCGATCGAGCGTCACTCTTGGGCCTTCGACCCGCAGGTGGGCCTTCACGGCCGCCGCCGCGGCATCGGTCAGCAGCAGCGGCAGGCAGAGCGCGAACAGAAGCGCCAGATGGCGCAACGAAACTGAATATGGCATCTAAGCCACCCTTTCCTCGAGGGGTTGATACGGCTGCCGCGGGACAGGTCTCCTGGCTTCCGGTCGGAGGTGGCGCGCCTTCCCGGGGTCTTGACGACCCCAGTGGCCGAGCTCCGCTCATGCACCACCCGTCAGCCGGTCACAGTGGCGGGACCGCGCCGGTTTCGCACCGGACTTCCCTTGACCACGCGGCCTTATGAACTGGCGGCAGTCTATCGCGCCGCCGCCGCACCCCCCGCCCCACTTTCAGCCCACGAGCCGCGTGAGCCGGGTCGACGGCTGAAATTGAGGGCCTGCCAAGATGCGCGCTGATGGCCGACGAGAAGCTCCCAACCGGCAGGGTCCAGCGGATGGCCAAGGTCGGCCGGACCGCGGCGAACGTCGCGCTCAGGCAGGCGGGTACGAAGACGGCCAACGTGGTGCGCTCCCCCGAGGATTCCGGCAAGGCCCTGGAGCGGCGCCAGATCGAAACCGCGAAGCAAATCGTGACCTTGCTGGGCGGCATGAAGGGCGCCGCGATGAAGGTCGGGCAGGTGCTCTCGTTCCTCGACGTCGGGCTGGTTCCCGAGGAGTACCGCGAGGAGTTCCAGGCCGAGCTGGCGATCCTTCGCGACTCCGCCCCGACCGTGTCCTGGCACGAGATGCGCCAGGTCATCCAGGAAGAGCTCGGTGAGCCTGCCTCGAGCGCATTCGCGGAGCTCGACCCGGTGCCGATCGCGGCAGCCTCGATCGGACAGGTTTATCGCGGGCGCCTCCACGACGGACGGGACGTGGCGATCAAGGTTCAATACCCCGGCGTCAACGACGCCGTCAGGGCCGACATGCAGAACCTGGGGATGCTCTTGCGCCTGGCGAAGCGGATCACGCCGCAGCTGGACGTAAAGGCGGTCGGAAACGAGATTCGCGACCGGATCGTCGAGGAGCTGGACTACGAGCTCGAGGCGTCCAATCACCGAACCCTGGCGCGCCTCTACCGCGGTCACCCGTTCATCGTCATCCCCGGGGTAATCACCAGCATGTGCCGGGAGCGAGTGATCGTCACCGAGTTCGTCGAGGGAGACAGCTTCGAGCAGATCGTCTCGGGTCCCCAGGAGGAGCGCAACCGGATCGGCGAGATCATCTTTCGCTTCTACTTCGGATCCATGTACCGCCACCGCAACTTCTCCGGCGACCCTCACCCGGGCAACATGATGCGGCTCGCCGACGGGCGGGTGGCGTTCCTCGACTTCGGCCTCTTCAAGCACCTCGGCAAGCGGGAGATCGAGCTGGAGCTGGCCAGCGCGCGCGCGATCAGCGAGGGCGCCGCCGCGGAGCTCCACCGCCTCTGGGGCGAGGCCGGCTTCCTGCCGCAGCCTGACCGGATCGCCCCCGAGGACCTGATGGCCTACGCGCAGGACGCGATCGGCTGGTACACGACCGACGAAGATGTGCAGATCACGCGCGACCTCGTTTCCCGGGTCGCGATCCAGTCGGGCGATCCGCGCTCGACGCATTTCCGCACGATGCGCCACCAGGACATCAAGCCCGAGCACCTGATGGGCCGCCGGCTGGAGCTGCTCGTTCTCGCGGTCCTTGGCGAGCTCAAGGCATCGAACAACTGGCATCGGATCGCGCGCGAGTGGATGTACGGCGACGAGCCCGTGACCGAGCTCGGCCGCCAGGAGGCCGCGGCCACTGCCTGAAGCCCGCTGCAGGAGGGTTTTATCAGTACGGTTCGACCGTCTTTTTGACTGTAGCTTTCAGTTATGACTTCTACCCGTAGGCGCCCTTACGCGCCCCGGATGCCACGGGAAGACAGGCGCAACCAGCTCCTCGACGCCGCAATGGAGATCATCGTTCGGGACGGCTATGGGGGCGTTTCGATCGATGCGATCGCCCGGGAGGCGGGGATTACACGGCCAGTCGTCTACAGCAGCTTTGAAGGCCTGGCGCAGCTGCTTTACTCGCTGCTGGACCGGCAGGAGCGCCGAGCCCTCAGCCAGCTTGCGGGCGTTCTCCCGTCCGACCTCCGGACCGAGAAGCCCGATGTGTTCGTGGAACGGGCGGTGCACAAGCTGATCCAACTCGTGCGCGACGATCCGCGCACCTGGCGGCCGATTCTTCTCACGCCCGGGGACACTCCGGAAGCGGTCCTCGAACGGATCGCGCAAGATCGGGACATCGTTCGCAAGCAGCTTGCTGTGTTGCTTGACACGGCGCTCAAGCCGCGCAGGAGCCCGGACCTGGACACGGAAGTCTTGTCGCACGCTCTGCTCGCGATCATCGAGCATTTCGGTCGACTCGTTCTCGACGAGCCCGAGCGGTTCGAGACCGAGCGCCTCGCGGCGACGGCGCGGGGAGTCGTTGCGTCGCTTCGTCCTTGAGCGCGACCTGCTCCGGCGGTGCTTGCGGCGGCGGAGGGCGGGAGCCGCAGGTACGAAGGCAATCCCCACCTGAAGTTCCTGGGATAGAGTCCCCCCGCAGCAAAGCTGGGTGTTGCGGTACGCGCGTCAGACGAGGAGGTTCTAGAACGTGGAGGTCTCCGCGCTCATAGTCGCAGCCGCAGATGGCAATGAGATCGACTGGGTAGCTGCGGTGTCGATCCCCGTCTTCACCGCAGTGATCGGCTGGCTGATCAACTGGACGGGGCTAATCATGCTCTTCAACCCGATTCGCTTCTACGGATTCCGGGTCCCCGGCCTGCGCGAGCTGTCGACGCTTCTGCCCCGCAAGCTCCAGGAGGTTCCGGGAATCATGCAGGGCGGCGTCGGGTGGCAGGGCATCGTGCCGGCGCGGGCGGCGAAGATGGGATCGATCGCCTCCGACAAGGCGATCTCGAAGCTGGGCACGCCGGCCGAGTTCTACCAGCAGCTCGAGCCCGATCAGATCGCCGAGCACATCGTGACCATGTTCAAGCCGCAGATTCCCGAGGTCGTCGACCGCGTGATGAAGCGCGAGCAGCCGGACCTCTGGGACGACCTCCCACCACGAGTGAAGCGGGCGGTCTACGACCGGGTCCAGCAGCAGCTCCCCGACATCGTCCGCGACATCACCGACGAGATCGGCGTCCACATCGACCAGCTCCTCGACCCGAAGCTGATGGTCATCGACCACTTCGAGAAGAACCCGGACCTCGTGGTCAGGATCTTCCGCGACATCGGCAAGAAGGAGCTGCGGCTGATGGTCAACTTCGGCTTCATCTTCGGGTTCCTGCTCGGGATCCCGGTCGCCTTCATCGACGTCACGCTGCATCAGTGGTGGCTGCTTCCGATCATGGGCGTGATCGTCGGCTGGACCACGAACCTGCTCGGCATGAAGCTGATCTTCGAGCCGATCGAGCCGACCCAGTGGGGGCCGTTCAGGATGCACGGACTGTTCCTCCGCCGCCAGCCGGAGGTCGCTGAGGTCTACGCCGGGATCATCGCGGATGACGTCGTCACCCTGGAGAACATCGGCAACACCCTGCTCGACGGCCCGCGCGGAGACCGCACGAGGCAGATGCTCGCGACCGCGATGCACCCCGCGATCGATCGCGCGGCGGGCCCGGCGCGAGCGGCCGCCCGGGTTGCCGTGGGGACGCGGGAGTTCGACTCGATCCGCGACTCGTTCGCAATCGAGGCGGTCGACCGGACGATCAGCCCGTTCCGAGACCCCGCCTTCTCGAAACGCCAGAGCGACAAGATTCGCACGCTGATCGCGGCTCGGACGAGGGAGATGCCCTACCCCGACTTCGTGGAGATGCTGCGCGCCGCCATCAAGGAGGACGAGTGGATGCTCTACGCGCACGGTGCGATCATGGGCCTTGCCGGCGGGTTTCTTCACCTGGCGATCTTCGGGGTTTCCGGCGGATGAGCGAACGCGAGCCGGATCCCCCGCGTAGCACGACCGGCGAGGACCTGCCCGGGATGCTGCGCGTGGCCGCGTCGGCGACCTGGCATACCGCCGAGTGGGGACTCCAGAACTACCTGCGGACCGGGCGCAGGGTCCTGAGCGCGCTCGCCCCGGAATCAGCGCGGATGATCGCCCGTGACGCCGAGAAGGCGGCTCGGGAATTGGCGGCGGCCAGCGGCGTCGACCGGCGGGTGCGCGATGCCGCAGCATCCAGCGACACGCTCCAGTCGGCTGGCCAGGCGGTCTCGCGCGTGGTTGGCGCCATGCCCAGCGGGGGCACGAGGTCGAGCGGCCCGACGCTTCAGGAGAGCGGCGAGGCCTTGATGCAGCGCTCCCGCGATGTATGGAACGAGGAGGAGGCGCATCCCGCCTACGAGCGGATCCTGAGCGAGCTGGCGCCGGACGAGGGTCGAATCCTGATGATGCTGCTGCGCAAGGGCCCGCAGCCCAGCGTCGATGTGCGCACAGGCGGGCCGATCGGGATCCTGAGCTCCCGTCTGATTGCGCCCGGGCTGACGATGATCGGCGCCAGAGCGGGCCTTCGGTACACCGATCAGGTGCCCGCCTACCTGAACAACCTCTTCCGCCTCGGCCTCGTCTGGTTCTCCCGCGAGACGCTGCGCGACGCGCTCCAGTACCAGGTCGTCGAGGCGCAGCCCGACGTCCTCGAGGCCATGCACTCGGTGCGCTACCCGAAGATCGTCCGCCGGTCGATCCACCTGACCCCGTTCGGCGAGGATTTCTGCCGAGCGTGCCTCGTCTCGGAGGACTTGGGAACCAACGAGCTCCCGGCGCACGCCCTGCCGACGGAGGACGACGAGATCGATCCGCCCATCGCCGCCGAGTGAGCGCAGGCGTCTAGCGCTTCTGGGCTTCGACCTTGCGCAGCAGCTCGGCGTATGCGTCAGGCATCGCCTTTTTCATCCGGCTGAGCTCCCAGTGCTCGATCTTGATCAGCTTGATGTCGGACGTGGAAGTCACCGTGGCCGAGCGGACGTCATGCTCGAGCAGGCCCTGTTCGCCGAACACGTCACCGGGGCCGAGCGTGGCGACTTCGGCGCCGTCCACCTCGACCTTGGCCGAGCCCTCCTCGATCGCGTAGAAGTGATTGGAGAAGGCGCCCTCGCGGACGATCTGCTTGCCCTCGGGCCACTCTTCGAGCTGGGCGAAAGGCGCGATCGTCCGGATGGCCTCATCCGACACCTCGGCGAACAAGGGAATGCGCTGCAGCTGACTGACGTCCAAAGCTCTCCTCCGGTCAGGGTTCGCGGTGGGGGAACAATACCCGCGGAGCGCGCTCGTCGTCGGGCTGGCCCGCATAGGCTGAGCCCGTGGAGCCCGAGGTCAAGCAGAGTCGCCGCGCGGCGGCCGTTGCGGCAACCCTGATCGCGGTTGCCGGCGCTGCCCATCTGGCTTTCGCGATCACGGCGATCAGCGGTGGCGAGTCGCTTCAGGCGAACGTCGAAGAGATCGAGTCGAATGCCGACTTCGGCAAGCTGTACTTCTCGCTGGGCACCTGGGGAGTGATCATGCTGATCGCCGGCGCCGGCGAGATCGCGGCCAGCGCGTCGTTTTGGCGGCGGACAACGAACTGGCGGCTGGCCGGGCTGCTCGGCGCCTACGGCGGGCTTGCCGGCTCGTTCTTCACGCTGGCGATCTTCCGAGTCGCCGGGCTCGTGACGATCGCGGTCCTCCTGGTCGCGATCTACCTCCTCTCTTACCACTCGGGGGAGCGGCCCTCTTAGAGATCCGACGGAGCCGCGTGGTAGACGAGCGCACGCGGGCAACGCGGGACGTTCGTGGCGCTGACGCCGGCGTCGCGGCGCCCGCCACCGCGGTCGGGGTTACTTGTCCTATGCGCAAGAAAGCGCGACCGCGCCGGGTTGCCGTGGGCATGGAGGCCCG
The DNA here is from genome assembly GCA_030859475.1 of Actinomycetota bacterium. GTDB lineage: Bacteria > Actinomycetota > Thermoleophilia > Solirubrobacterales > 70-9 > JALZKA01. The sequence goes on along the minus strand of JALZKA010000050.1, from coordinate 6,991 downwards.
GCGCCCGGATCCCGAGCGTGGCGAGCGGGAGGGCGAGAGGCCCGGACCGAACACATGCGTGGCGGTCCGGGACGCTCGGCCTCCCGCTCGCCCTCCCGCTCGCCAACGCGGGCGATCAGCGGTCGGGTATCGCGCCCGTGAGGACGACGCCGCCCGGGCGCTCCGGCAGGTCATCGGCTACGGCGGGTTCGTTCCCCCGGCCCGCCTTCGTCACTTGATCTGAGAGTTGCCGCAGCCGCCCGCTGCCCACAGTGATCAGCTCGAGGTTCTTCCCCAGGTCCAAGATCGGGATCAGCTCCGGCGCCAAGCGGAACGTCTGCCGAAAGCTCCCGTCACTCGAGATCCGCAGCGGCGACGGCAGTGGCACACCCTCCCCAAGCCCGTTGTCGACCCAGAGCATGTAGATCTGCCCGGCCGGGGCGGGCGGAAGGCCGACCAGCTCGAGGTCCAGATAGGGCCGGCTGTCGGCATCGAGACCGATCTGCGCGGTGCCCGACGCCCCGCCTTCGCCGAGCGGCGCCAAAGCGACAGTTACAGGCTCGCCCGGATCGGCCGGATCCTCGACTACGGTCACTGGCTCATCCGTCTCACCGTCGAACACGCCCGCGAAGATCAGGGCCGCGAGCAGGACGAGGAGGGCTCCCCCCGCGCCCGCCAGGACGCCGATCGGCACACGTTTCCGGCCCTGCGCAGCGGGCGGAAGCTCAGGCAGCTCGGCTCTCGGGAACTCTGCCCGCAGTCCCGCGGCGATCTCGTGCGCAAGCGCGTTATCGGCCGGGCGTGAAACCAGGCGGGCCTTGATCTCGCTCCCGGCCGGCTCGGCGCAGCCCAACAGGAAGTCGGCCAGCCCCTGGTCGGGTTCGCGGCCCCCGAACGCCCCAAGCCCGCCCCGGGCCCGCTCGCGGACTTGGCCGGCGCCGATGCCCGTGACATCGGCGATCGCCCCGTAGTCGAGGCCGCGCTCCAAGAGCAGCTCCAGGATCGCCCGCTGCTCTGCGCTGAGCGCGTTCATCGGGCAGCGCCACGGTGAGTGCTCGCCGCGAGCCTGCGACCTACTTGCACGGTCGCTTGGGAGTCTTCCGCGACGGCACTTCGCACGGGATGATCTTCGGGTAGCGCCCTTGGAACGGCTGGGGATTGGCAGCGTCGCCGGGCTTCGGGTAAGCGTTCTGACAGTGCCCCTGATTGGGAAAGTCGTTCTGGGTCGCCGGGTCGCAGTTGGCGGGCTCCGGCATGTCCGTGATCTCGGCCTCGTCGAACTGGAAGCTGGCGCGCAGGTAGTGGCCGCGCTCCGAGTCGGAGCCCTTGGCCGTCGCGGCGACCAGCGCATAGAGGCCTGCGATCGCTTCCACCCGGGGGGTCAGGTAGTCGAGCGCCGGCACGAGTTGCTGCGCCGCCGGTCCGATCACCTTGACCAGGGGCTGCAACTCCTCGAGCAGCCCCAAGAGGTCACCGAGCACGGGCACGGCAGCTTCGCGGAGCGGCGTCAGAGCTTCCACCGTGCGGGCCAGATCCTCGCTGATCTCGGCCAGGGAGTGGGGCGCGCGCGGGTCCAGGGCCGTCGCCAAGTCAGGCGACAGGATGCGGAGCTTCGCGGCGAGTGGCCGTAGCTCGGCGAAGAGGGGCTCCGCTGCGGCCAGGGACCGCGTGCCCGAGTCCAGCAGGCGAGGCAGCTCGACCAACGCCTGATCCAGCGAGGCGGTGTTGGAGGCGAGAGCATCGAGGGTGGCGCGGCCGGAGCCGACGATGGTCCGGACCGCCCGCTCGCGGTTGCCGATCTCGCTCAGGACGACGCTGGCGTTCGAGACGAGGTCCGCGATCTGCTCCTCCTGCCCTTCGACCGCGCGGGTCAGGGCATAGGCCTCCTGAACGGTGCGCGCCAAGCCGCCAACCGTCCCGTTCAAACGCTCCCCGTTGCCCTGCGGCGACGCTCCGTCGGAGATCGTCTTGATCAAGGACTTGACGTCGGCGCGGCCCTCCTCGTCAAGGAACGCGAGCGCCTCGTCGAAGTTGACGCTGCTTTTCGTGTTGACGACCGCATCGCCCGCTTCGAGCTCCGGCTGGAGGTCGGTGCCGCGACTCACGAGGTTCAGGTAGGGATCGCCCAGCAAGCTGCGCTCGCCGATCTGGAGTACCGCGTCCTGATAGATCGGGAAATCCTCGTCGATCGTGAACGTGACGACGCCGACCTGCTCGACGGGATCCCACTTGACCTCATTCACGGTTCCGATCGTGATTCCCTTGTGGAGGACGGGCTGCTTGGTCGGCAGCTTCTTTGTGTTCTCGAACTTCGCCGTCATCTGATTCGGGCTCGAGATAACCGCCAGCGGGTCGGGGCCCTCGAACTTGTTGTTCAGGTAAAGGAAGGTGATCGCTGCGAGGATCGCCAGGACGACGCTGATCGCGGCTCCGACCTTGGGAACTCTGTGGTCCACCTAGCCCCCCGCTCCGGGACGACGGATCGGCGCCAGCAACGGCTTCGGCGGCAGGCCTGGAGTGTTGAAGCGGATCAGGCAGGCAGCAGGATTCGTGTCGCGGCAGGTGCGCTCGAGCATCTCCGCGAGCATCCGGGCCAGCCGGGTGGGCGGCTCAGCCGTTCCGCTTTTGGCCTCCGCCGGCAGAACGCCGTCGAGCAGCTCGCAGGCGGCGGGGCCCAAGCCAAAGCCGTCGCAGGTGGTCTCCGCGTTGACGATCCCGAACTGGGCGTAGGGCCCGGCGTTGCGGTTGGTCGAGGTTGCGCCGCTCCAGCCTTCGGCGAACTGGATCAGGCCGTTTTGGTACTCGCTCAGCAGGTCGACGAGGCCGACCAGCTCCTTGAGCGCCGGGATCTGATCCTCGCGAACGCGCCGCGCCTGCCCCTTGAGCCCATTCGCGAGCAACCGCGCCGGTCGCTTGCCGTCCTCCACGAGACGGTCGGCCAGGGTGATGAACGAATCGAGCTCGGGGGCGAGCTCGCCCAGCTTGATCGCCGTCGGCTCGACCAGGTTTGCGACCGGGACCAGCTCATCCAGCGCAGGAGCCAGAGGCTCAGCCAGCAGGCGGCTCGCCCGCAGGGCACGCTCCGCCGCGATCACGGTCGGGCCGAGCTGGCGCGTGGCCTCGGCCAGCTCCGTTTCACGCGCGCTGGTCACCGCCAGCGTTTGGCTGCCGAGCTCGATCGCGCTCGCCAGTTGCGTACCGCGCTGGCCGAGCGTCGTGAACATCTCGTCCAGGTGGCTGGTCAGCTTGGCGAGCAGGCGGCGGCGATCGGCAAGGGCGTCGGCCAGCGGCGCCGCGCCGTCGGTTAGGCGGGCCAGCTCGGTCAGGATCCTCCGGAGCTCTGGCTCGCGCCCCTTCATCGCCTCGGCCGCTTCGGAGATCAGGATCTGGACCTGGGCCTGCGTGTCAGCGTCCAGGATTCCGGTGAGATCGTCGATCGCGACGAAGTTCGTGGTCCTGCCAGCGGCGATCGGCGTGCCCTCCTCGAGCACGCCGGACGCCGGGGTTCCGGGCTTGATGTTGACGATCAGGGTTTGCAGGACGCTGGTCGGCCTGACCTCCGCCGTCGCATCGTTGAAGATCTTGCCCTCGAACCCGGAATCGAGGCGCAGCGTTGCCCGCGCCTGCCCGTTCTCGACTCCCATCTCGACCACCTTGCCGGCCAGGACCCCTGCCACCCCCGCGCTCGGCTCCTTCGGCGGATTCAGCCCCTGGGCATCGGTCAGGAGGACGTCGACCAGGTAGGGATCCGGCGACCAGGGAAACTGGACATCCTTCTTGACCAGGGTGTAGCCGACGAACGTGACCGCGGCAACCGCCTGGAGCACCAAGACGGTGCGCCCGAACGGGATCCGGCCCACCTTAAGCGGCGGCTCGATGAAGTGCCAGACGGCGCGCACGAAGCGTGCCGGCAGGGTGATGGCGCTCTTGATCACTCGCAGCTCCCGTCAGCCCGCAGAGCCCGCGCGGCGCTGGCAGACACCTGCTTCACGGCTTTACACGACGCCGGTTCTTGAGCGGCGAGAGGCAAGGGGAGGCCGCCCAGCAGATCGCCGAGGCCAAGCAGGTCACCGAGGCCAAGCCCCGTCCCCGGACTGAAGTAGGTGCCGATCCGCAGGTGATGCCCAGGCGCGTTCGGGTTCTGCGAAGGGGTCTGGTAGCCGCTGAACACGCCGTCGCTGCCGGTGAAGGAGCCCGCGATGAGCTGGCGGTTGTTCGGCGCCCCCAGGGCGCTGGGGGCGTTGATGATCGCGAGCAACTCGTCGAACTGGGTCAGCGGATCATTGATCAGGTTGAACATCGTCACCAGGCCGCCCTTGGCCTCCCCCAGCCGCTTGGCGATCAGACGCGCGTTCTCGATCAGAGGGGTGGCTTTGCGAAGGACCGGAATCGCATGCCCGAGCACCGGAGTCGTGTCGCGCAGGGCGGCCGTCAACTCTGGAAGGGCAGGTGTGATCTCGACGGCGAGCGCGTCGAGGTTCGCGATCACCGCCGTCAGCGGAGGCCCTGCGTCATGAAGCTCCTGAAGGGCACCGGGCAGGGCGGCCAGCGCCTGGTCGAGAGGCGCGCCGGAGTCAACGGTCAGCGCTGCCCCAGTCCGGTTCAGCCGCCTGACGAGCGGGATCAGCTCGGCCTCCTTGTCGGCGACCGCATCGACGGTCCGGGAGATTCCAAGGACAGCGCCGGCGAGCTCCTCGCGGCCGGGGCCCTGCGCCGCACGGGCCGCCGGGGCGAGGTCCTCGGTCAGCTCCGGGCCCCGCTTCAGCGTGTGCTGGATGGCATCGATGGCCCTGCCGCGCAGGACGTTGGAGCCAACCTCCGCGAGGTCGCGCAGGCTGGTGCGAATCTCCGGTCTCAGGACCCGCAGGGCCTCGTCCAGCGTCACATAGTTCGAGGTGCGCTCGATCGGGATGATCGCGCCCTCGCCGACCACCGGCGCGGTCGGGCTCCCCGGGCTCAGGTCGATGAAGTTGGAGCCCTCGAACAGGGTGTGGGGGCGCATATCGGCCCGGGCGTCGTCGTGGACCGCGAAGTCCTCCGCGAGAACGAGCTCGACGCGAACGTCATCGCCCTCGCGCTCGACCGCGCCCACCTGGCCGGCCTTGACGCCGGCGATCCGGACGTCACGGTCGATCGGGCCCAAGCCCTGAGCCGTGTCGAAAACGGCCCAGTAGCTGTGCTTCTCAGCGAACGGGTTCGGCTTGGTTACGCCGAGCACGATCGCCAAGACGCCCAGCGCAATTGCGCCGATCCCGAACATCCTCTTGCGCGCGGTGCTCATGGGCAGCTGTCCCCTTGGGCCTCACCGGGTTCCGGAAACGGGTTTGTGCACGGATGCGGCGTCAGGACCGGCACGACGCGGCCGGCCACCGCGCCCGCGCCCGACCCGACGCCCTGCGGGAACCGATCGTCGGTGGCGTCCGCGAGGCGCCGGCCGGCGCGCGCGATCTCCGGCTTGTAGGGCTCGACCGTGGCTTTCAGGGTCTTCAGGTTGGCGTTCAGGGGTCCCAGCGCGGTCATCGTCGGGAACAGGCCGAAGACGACCGGCCTGGCAGCGGCGAGGACCGGGTCGGCGACGTCGGTGATGCGCTCGATCTCCGTGCGCAGCACATCGCCGAGGCTGAACAGCCGGTTGAGGCTGGGCAGCGACGCGTTGAGGGAACGGGCCGCGGGCTCCAGATCGGCCGACAACGCGGCGATGTCGTTCAGGACCGCCTCGGCCAGCGGCGCGGTCTCGAGGAACTGGTCCTCGAACGGGCGCAAGAGGCGGATCGTCCGCCGCAGCTCCGCTAAGCGCCCGGCGACGGTGCCGAGCACCGCGTCGCTCGACGCGATCAGGGACCCGACGTCATCCGGGCGAGCGCCACGAGCACCGCGCGCAGTCGCCGCCGCGCCCGCGACGGCATCGGCCAGCGCTCCCTTGTCGCGCGTCACCGCCTCGAGCTGGGATGACAGGTTGCGCGAGAGCGGCAGGACGTCCGCCAGCGCCTGGTTCAGCTGGACGCCGCGGCCCGCGACGCCGAAGCCGACGTTCACCACGGTCCCGCGCAGGTCCGCGCGCGCCTGCTCGTCGAAGAGCTGGACCACCTCGAGCAGGTCCACCCCCGAGGTCGCGGGTGACTCCAGCGGGTCGCCGTCGGCCAGCTCCTCATCGGACTCGCCGGGGAGGAGCTCCAGATAGGTCTCGTAGACGATCGAGTGGACCCGGACGTTCGCCTCCGTGTCAGCCGGAAGCGGGCGGAACGCGGTCTTCGTGATGTTCGCGGTGACGTTGACGTCGCCCTCGTCGCGGTCGGCCTCGACGGCGCTGATCAAGCCAGCAAGCTTGCCGCCGATCCGCACGGCCTGCCCTTCGCGCAGGACGGGAGCGTCGGCCGGAACGCTGACCACCACCTGGTACTTGCTTTGGAACGGAGGCCCCGTGGTCGAGATGAAGGCGACGAACGCCAGGAAAGCGCCGATCGCCAGGACGAGCAATCCCAAGGGGGTCTTGCGGTCATCCAGCTTGTCGGTCATCTTCGAGACCCGCTGATTCAGGCGCACGCCGAGATTTCCGGTCGTTTTGGCCATCAGTCGTCGAGGAGGAAGTCGAGGAGGTCACTCAGGTTGCCGCCGGCAGCCGGCCGCTTCGGAGCACCGCCGGGTCCGCGGCGGCCAAGGTTGTTGCGGATGTCGTCGATCCCCTTGCGCAGCCGCCCCGGATCGAGGAGGTCGCTCAGGTCAAGCCTCCCCGCCCCCGGGGCTTCGATCGGCGGCACGAAGGGCGTGACCGGACGGTTTCGCGGCCGGCCGGAGGTCGCCGCCCGCTTTGCCCCGGAGCGCTCGCCGGGATCGCCCGCCGGGGCATCGCCACGCCGGGCAGCCGCGAGCGCACCGGCCAGGCAGCCGGGCTCGACGGGCACGCCGAACACCTCGCAGTTGAGGACCGCCGAGATCCGCATGAAGTGCCTGTCCTCATGCTCGGCCGGATAGCCGGCCTGGTTGCCGGGCTCGACCGCGATCGCCCCCAGCC
>JALZKA010000005.1 GCA_030859475.1 Actinomycetota bacterium | reverse complement strand
ATGCTGACCGCGCTCCTCTACGGCTTGGCCGCCTCGAGCGCGCTGGTCGTGGGAGCCCTGATCGGCGCGCGATGGAAGCCCCCGAAGCAGCTCACCGGCGTGCTGCTGGCGTTCGCGAGCGGAGCCCTGATCTCAGCCTTGGCCTTCGAGCTATTCGAGGAGGCGTTCGAGCTCGGGGGCGCGGTGAGATCCGGGCTTGGCCTGCTCGCTGGAGCGGGCGCCTTCGTCACGGTGGACTCGCTTCTGGATCGGTATGTGACTGGGCACCCTGGGCCGGACGAGCGGGAGGTCGCGGCATCGGGAGCCCGCAACGGGGTCGGCTGGGCCCTCCTTGCAGCGGTTACCCTCGACGGCGTGCCCGAGAATCTCGCCCTCGGAGTGTCGCTGGTGGAGGGCGCTTCGCTGACCCTTCTGGTCGCGATCTTCTTCTCAAACCTCCCCGAGTCACTGGTCGGAGCGGCAGCGATGCGCGAAGAGGAGCGGAGCCCTGCCGCGGTCATCGGAATCTGGGTTTGCTGCGCTGCCCTCCTTACCCTTGCGGTCGTCGGCGGCCGAGCCGTGGGAGGCGGCTTGGACCCGAACTTCCTGGCGGTCGCGCTGGGCTTCGCGGGCGGCGCCGTGCTGGCCTCGCTGGCTGACACTTTGATGCCGGAAGCGTTCGAGCACGGGCGACCGCTGAACGCCTTTGCGACCGCTGCCGGGTTCTTTCTCTCCTTCGTGCTTGCGTCCTAGCCGACACACCCGCGTACCCGGCACAACCACGAATCTGACCAGGACCGCGGTTGCACGGAAGCTGAGAGCTCAACCGAGCGGGCCTTCGTCGTGGGCGCTTTCCTCGAGTCCCAGCGTCCTGCCACCCAGCCGGATCACGCGTGGCGAGAGCGCCGCAGGAGAACCACCGCCAAGGCGACCAGCCACAGCGCGAACAGCGCGAACATGAACGGGGCCAGGCCGAGGAACGTGCCGATGACGATGACGGCGGCAAGGGGTATTCCCGCACGGGAGAGCCAGGCGGGCAGCAGGGATCCCCTGCGGCTGGCCAGGGTCGTGGCAGCGACGAGCACCGCGGCGGGCAGCGGGACGACGAGGAAGCCGGTGCTGCCGAGGTCGAAGAGCGCAGCCGCCACCGCCGGGTCGCGCTCGTCGCCGGCTTGCAGGGCTGCGGCTCCCCATCCTGCGAGCTGAATGACCAGCGGCACGAGCAGGGCGATCCCACCGATCAGCGCGGTGGGCGCGCAGAGGCCATCATCGCCTTCGACTCGCCGGATCGCCCGCCAGAGGCCGGCGAGGAACCACGGATAGAACACCAGGCTCCCGAGCGCCGCCAGGAAGGTGTTGGCCAGATGTCCGCCTTGGTGATCGGCAAAGTAGGCCGCGATCTCTTCCGCGGGGGCATCGGCTTCCGGCGTTGTGGCGCCGACTGCCAGGGCGCCGAGCACCAGCGACAGCAAGAATGCCAGCGCCCCCAGCGGCGCGTAGCGCTCCCAGACCGCGCCGGTCACGCCTCCGACCGCCTCAGGGTGAAGATCTCCGCCGCAACGAGTGGGTCGGGTCGTTCGCCCATCGCTCAGGCCAGGGTCAAGACCAAGCTGACCGCAATCGCCAGCGCGGTTCCGTAGAGCGACAGGTTCGCGAACATGCGCTCGGCGATGCCGCGATAGCCGACGCTCTCGAACAGGAGCAGCCCAACGACGTGGGCCAGGTTGATCAGCGTGAACCCGCCGGCGATCAGGAGCGCCTCGGTGTCAAAGCCGGTGCCGCCGTCGTCAGATCCCGAGGTGGCGATTATCCACAGCGCAAGTGAGCCGAGAACCGCGAACACCACGCCGAAGACATCGCGCGGGGCGAGCCTCGGCAAGTTGCGAGACTCAGGATCGATCTCGCCCCGCGACGAGTGGTCGGCGCCCTCCTCGCTCGCTCCCGCCCGGCGGACCTCGTTGTCTTGGACGATGAAGCTGGTCATCGGAGGCTCGAAGCGCTTGGAGGCCTTTTCGAATAGGTCGTCCTCCATCCAGAGCGCATCGTCCTCACCGTGAGTTACGACAATGATCTCGTCCGCGGGAAAGCCGAAGAGGGCATCGTCAATCGCCAGCATCGGATCCGAATCCCCAACTTGTCCCTCGCCGTCGAGGCCAGCCTCCCGGATCTCCTCCATCGACGTCTCGAGCTGATGCTGGGCTCGCTCGCGTCCCTCGTCGACTTCGCCGGCTGCGTGTTGAAAGGCGGTCTTGGCAAGCGCCGGCACCACCACCCGAATCTCCGGTTTCTTGCCACCGGCACGGCGGGCGATCTCGCGCTCCAGCGGGAGGCCGATGTGCTCGTCCGCCGCGACGACGAGAACGCGAAAGAAATCCCCGCGCCCGGACGCGTCGACGTCATCGCGCTCATTCTCAGTCATCGCCTGAATTCGCTACCCGTGTCCCTCATCGGCAAACTCGGCGGCCCGGGCCGGCGCCAGCATGCGTCTGACCGCCTCGACGGTGGCCGAGCGGTCGCCGCGACCGTCGTGAAGCAGGAGCACCGGGTCGGGAGGCGCGCCGGGGAGCTGGGCAGCGATGCGCTTCAGGACATCGCCGGCGCTGACGCCGGCCTCCCAGTCGCGCGGGTCAACGTCCCAGAGGACCTGCTCCATGCCCTCGGCTTCGATGATCTGGCGGACCTGGTCGTCAGTCTCCCCGTATGGAGGCCGGCATACCGCCGGGCTGGGCACGCCTGCCAGGTTGAGCGCGGCCTCGCACCGCCGGAGTTCGTCACGCACCCCGTCCTGGCTCAGGCTCGGCAAGGCCGCGTGAGTGTGTGAATGGTTGCCGATGCCGTGGCCGGCCTCCCAGACCCGCCTGGCCAGCTCGGGACGACGCTCGACTCCTTCCCCGACCATGAAGAAGGTGGCCTTGACGCCGGCGGAAGCAAGGATCGGAAGCAGCTCCTCGGTGTATCTCGCCGGGCCATCGTCGAACGTGAATCGCACCTCGCTCAGACCGCCCAATCTACGGCTAGCCGTGGTTGCCAAGCGCGCCGCGGCGTGAGAGAGTGGACGGACGAGAAGGACACACACGCCCGAAGGAGGAGCAAATGCATGCCCGCATGACGACGATTCAGATGGATCCCGAGCGTATCGACGCGGTCAAGTCCCAGCTCGAAGAGCAGGACCTCCCGAAGTGGCGAGAGCTGGACGGCTTCCGGGGATTCACCTTGTTCGCAGATCGCACGAGGGGCAAGGCTTTTGGCATCAGCTACTGGGATTCGCAGGAGCAAATGGAGGCGGCTGAGGATGCGGTAAAGGAAGGACGCCGGCGAGCCGCAGAGACTGGAGGTGCCAGCGGCGAGCCGCAAGTGGAGCTCTTCGAGGTCGCGCTGGACACTTTCGTGCGCTGATCCACAGCGCCGCGTTAGTTGGTCGGGCCTCGGCGAGGGTCGGGAAGGACCGGTGGCCAGATCGTGCAGGTACCACGAGACCGTGATCCACTGATTATCTCGGTCGATTATGGTTTCGGCGCTTGCAGTTTCGATCTCCAGGACGGAAACGAAGGCCCTGATGCTTCGCCCTGCGCTCGCGTTGCTGGTGCTGAGCGCGCTGCTCACGACGGTCGTACCCGCCAAGGGCCAGATCCCTGGCGCTCCGGTGATCCCGATCCTCGGCGATCCCCTCGCCGCGGATACTTCCGAGTTCCTCGGCAGGCCGGTGGAGCCGAATCCCGTGAGACAACGCTGGCGACCGCCACAGAACCCGTTCATGGCGCCGGATCCGAACAACAACCTGCACAACGACTCCTACATGACCGACGCGTACCGGCGGCTGGGGCCGCTGGGACACGACACCGAGACAGCCTCCACCCTCCTCTTTCGCGAGTGCGGATCCGTGACGTTCGACTCCCAGGGCCGGATCGTGACCGTGTGTGTGGGGCTCGACCGGCCAGTCTTGGCCCTCCTCCACCCACGCACGCTCGCGACCCTGGCGGCCTACCTCCTGCCCTTGCGCGAGATCTCCGGGGACAACCCGTTCACCGGATTCAGCGGCGGCGGCTACTTCTACCTCGATCACCGCGGCCGGGCCGTGATCCCGACCTCCACGAAGCACATCGTCGTCGTCGCCCAGCGTCCCGGGCCGCGCTTCGAGCGCGTCGCCGATTACGACGTGAGCGCGGTGGTTGGGCCCGGCGAGGGGATCGTCTCGGCGCTGCCCGACTGGAAGGGCCGGATCTGGTTCGTCTCGACCGCGGGCGACGTCGGCTGGGTGCGCCGCGGTGACGGCTCGGTGCACGCCACAAGTCTCGGCGAGCCCATCCATAACTCGTTCGCGGTCGACGAGACGGGCGGCGTCTTCGTCGTCAGCGACGGCGCCCTCTATCGATTCGAGGCGCGACGCGGGCGGGTGCGCACCGTTTGGCGGCGACCCTATCCGAACACGGGCGAGACGAAGCCGGGGCAGACCCAGGCGGGCTCGGGGACGACGCCGACGCTGATCGCCCGGGGGAATGTCGCGATCACCGACAACGCTGACCCGATGCGCGTAGTCGTCTACCGGCGCTCAGCGCGAAGCGGCGGGCGCAAGGTGTGCAGCGAGCCGGTCTTCCGGCGCGGCGCCAGCGCGACGGACCAGTCGCTGATCGCCGCCGGGCGCTCGATCATCACCGAGAACAACTACGGCTACAGCGGCATCACCGCCGTCGAGAACGGCGCCACGACGAGTCCCGGGCTCCAGCGGGTGGACGTACGCAAGGGCCGCTGCCGCACGGTCTGGCGGAGCTCCGAAGTGGCCCCCTCGGTGGTGCCGAAGGTCTCGCTCGGCGCCGGGCTCGTCTACACCTACACGAAGCCCGCCGATGAGGGGGGCGACGACAACTGGTACTTCACGGCGCTCGACTTCCACACCGGGAGGACGCGGTTCAAGCGTCTTGCCGGCTCCGGCCTGGGCTTCAACAACAACTACGCCCCCGTGACGATCGGCCCCGACCGGGCCGCGTACGTCGGCGTCCTCGGTGGGCTGGCGCTGTTTCGCGACCGTTCCCGGTAGCTAGCGGCCGAAGCGGCGAATCAAGCGGTGGTAGACGGTGAACGAGGGCTTCGGGGAGTAGTCATCGCGCAGCAGGCCGACCTGGTCGAAGAGGTCCGTGCCGGTGGCGCGATTGTCACGCAGATTGAAGTAGCGGTAGTCGCTGACGTTGAGCGTGCCGGAGTAGCGGTGCAGCCAGCTCACGGTCGAGCGCAGCTTCTCGGCCTGGCCCCGCTCGGGCTCCAGCACCGGCCTCGTCGCATACCCGTTCTCACTGATCCACAGCTCGTAGCGGCGGCCGAGCCCAGCCTTGGGCATGAAGCACGAGCGGACCAGCGTCAGCGCCTCGGTCACCTCCAGCCCGGCGCTTCGTCCCGGCAGCGGCAGCGGCGGCCAGACCAATCCTGGGTAGACCTGGAGGCCGACGTAGTCGAGGGCACGCCGGAATCGCGGCGTAGCCCTGGCACCGACCTGCTCCCAGAACTCGACGTCGTCGGCAGGGATCCACCGCCACATCACCGAGAATCCGACCGGGACACCAGGCCGGCCGATGCGGCGCAGTTGGCGGTCGGCGGCGACCACGCCCCGCACGAGGGCCGGGATCACCCCGTCGTATGCACCGTCGGAGGTGTTGGGTGAGATCGGCAGGTTTGCCTCGTTCGTGATCGTGAAAGCCACGACAGCGGGTTGGCGGCCGAGGCGGCGGACCGCCCGCCGGACGAAGCGCGCCCAGCCGCGGATATTCCCCTCCTGGACGGCGTCCGGGTGGTAGCGGACCTGGATCTCGGTTCGAAAGCCCGCCCGCGCATAGCGGTCGGCCCTCATGGCAAAACGGCGAATCCCAGCCCTCCGGTCCGACCAAAACAGCCGGTTCAGGTGCAGGACAAGCTCACGGCTTCGGGGGCGCAGGCGCACGAGCGCCTCGCGAGTCCTCTGTGCGTCGGGCGGGACCGCCTCGCCCTGCGTGAAGCCGACATTGCCCGCGAGCTGCGGCGTGATCCCGAAGTTGATCCGTTCGGCCGGCCGGTCGAGCACCGGTGGATCCGCGGTCAGGCAGGACCCGCCATCCGATTGGGCGGATGCGCTCGACGCGAAGCAGAGGGTCGCCACGGTAATTGCCGCGAGCGCGGACGGAACGGAAATCAAAGGCCATCTGATCGCCGCTCCTCCCGATCGGGTGATCAGACGTGGCTCCACGCTCGGGAAGGTATCCCGCGGCAGCGACGTGCGCAAGCGGGAAACGCCGTTCGATGTTTGCGAGTGGCGACAGTCTCTTCACGATTCGCTAACGTTCAGCCCCCGTGCTTGCCGTCCCCCAGCGACCCTTCAGGATGCGCACCGTCGCCCGCACCCTTCCAGCCTTGCTCGGTCTGCTTGCGGTTGGGATCGCCCCCGCGCCCGCCGCCGGGGAGATGCGAAGCGTCCAGCTCAAGACGAACCTGTGCAAGACGACCGGCGGGGGCAAGTTCGTCGACATCCCGGGGTTTCCCGGGGAGAAGATCGACCGCCGGCTCCTGCCCGACATCCGCTGGATGAAGCGCAACTACTTGATCTTCATCACGGACGGCTTCGCCATGTCTGGCCATGCGGCCAACGGCGAGCACCCGCTGGGACTGGCTACGGACATCGTTCCCCATCGGAGCCGCGGCGGCACCTGGGGCAAGATCGACCGCTTGGCCGAGAAGGCCGAGCCGCGGCAAGATCGGCCGAGGCTGCCATGGCGCTGGGTCGGCTACGACGGGGACGCCGGACACGGTCGCGGCCACCACCTCCATCTTTCGTGTTCCCACAATGCCAACACGACGCCGGGCAAACCGGCGCGCTGGGTCCTCACCCGGAGGTGCCCGACGACTCCCGACGGCACCTCCCCGGACAGCGGCGGCATCTCGACGCAGCGCGAATCAGGCCTCCTTGCCGGTCTCGCGCCGGCCATTCCCGAGCGCAACTAGAAGCGCGCCGCTGTCAGCGTCCTTGTCAGAGTCAAGCGTCGTGGCCCGGCTCCAGCCGCTTCGCGCGCTGAAACGGGAACGGATGGACCTGCTCGCCATGCTCTGCCAAGCTGGGCTCGAGCAGGAAGGCAACATGATCGCCGACCGTAAACCGGTCGAGGATGCGCCCGACGAACCGGTTGGAGCAGGCTTCGAGCAGAGGGGTCCCAGCCGGTCCCGCCGTCCAGCTGATCCGCGCGAACTTGTCCACCTCGTCTCCGGTCTCGCTGCCGAACAGGGCCGCCAGATCGTCATCGCCAACCGCGAGAAAGTGAACGCCGAGAAACTCTGCCTCGTGGGCGATCCGGTAGGTCCGGTTCTTGTTCGAGAGACAGACGACGAAGCGCGGCGGCGAGATGCTTGCCTGGCTGGCGAACCCCACCAGGCAACCCGCGACCTCCTCGCCTGCGGCGGCGGTGACCACCAGCATCGGGTAGTCGAGCTCACCGACGATCTGGTTGAAGCTCTCCTCGGCGCCGCTCACCTCGATGATGGAAGCAGAAACGAGTACAGCTAGGCCTCGCTGATCACCGTGCGATTTCGTCCTGCCCGTTTTCCCTCGTAGAGGGCCGTGTCGGCGCGATTCACCAGTGATTCCGCGGTCTCGGCCCGGTCAAGCGTGGCGACGCCGGCAGTGCAACTCGCCCCATCCGGCACCGCCGCTCGTAGCCTCTCAACCACCACCGCTGCCTCTCTGGGCGGGCAGTCGGGAAGGACTACCGCGAACTCCTCGCCGCCGTAGCGGGCAATCAGATCGCCCTCGCGTAGCGCCATCCTCCAAGCCGCCCCGGCTTCGATCAGAAGCCGGTCGCCCGCTTGATGCCCATGTTGGTCGTTGTAGTCCTTGAAGCAGTCCAGGTCCAGGATCGCCAGCGAAAGCGGATCATCGCTGCGCCTCGCTCGGGCAATTTCGCGGCGCAGCTGGTCCTCCCACGAGCGACGGTTCGGCAGGCCGGTCAACTCGTCGGTGCGAGCGAGCGCCTCGACCTTGGCCAGCAACCGCGCTCGTTCATGCTCCGCCTGTTCGCGCTCAGTGACATCGCGCAAGAAGGCGCAGAAGGAGACATTGGGACCCTCGTTCACCGCGGTGATGCTCAGTTCCATCGGAAACTCATGCCCGTCACGGTGAAGTGCCGAGAGGTTCAAGAGCTTGTCTAAGGATCGGGCATCACCACTCTCTAGGTAGCGCCGGAGGCCTGCCTCATGGGCGACTCGCAGGCTGGGCGGAATGATCGTGTCACCCAACCTCCGGCCCAAGACGTCGCTCTTCCTCCAGCCGAAGATCGCTTCCGCGGCGCTGTTCCAGTCGGTGATCAGACCGTCGCGGCTCATCGCGATGAAGGCCTCGTGCGAGGTCTCAAGAATCGAGCGCGTCTGGCTCTCCTTGGCTCGGAGCTGAGACGTGACCATCCCCAGAACAGGGCCGCATATGCCAAGCGCCACTGCCCGGGTGAGGTAGCCAACCGGCCCAACCTCCTGGTCCGCGACCTCGACGCTCAAAGCGAAGAGGCCGAATGCCACGACAGCCGCCGCCAGCCCGGCGGCGGGGCCAAGTCCCAACGCGAGCAGCGCGATCGGAACCACCAACAGCAACCCCGGCGCCTCGACCAGGTCATCGACCAGCAGCATGATCCCGAAGACCACGGCAAACAGCACCGCGCTGATCGCAAGGAGAACCAGGCGTCGTTGCCGAAAATTCGCGGTCACGAGTCGCGAGCGATTCGCGAGCGGCTCGTCTGGGCAAGTGGCATCACCACGATCTCGTCCACGTTTACATGTGACGGACGAGTAACCGCGAACAGCACGCATTCGGCGATGTCCTCAGCCCGCAGAGGACCTCCGAGAGCGATGTCGTCGTAAACCGACGAAGCCTTTTCCGCATTTCCTTGAAAGCGGACCCGGGAGAACTCAGTCTCGGCGAGACCGGGAGCGATTGCCGTGACGCGAAGCGGCCGACCGAGAAAATCCTCACGGAGGGCGCGCGAGAACGCGTCCACCGCGGCCTTCGAGAGGCAGTAGACAGCCGCGTTTTCATACGGCCATTTCCCTGCGACAGAGCCGATGTTGACGATGTGGCCGTGACCCTCGAAATGCGGCAGGCAATGGCGAGTCACCCGGACCACACCATTGATGTTTGTCTCCAGGACGATTCGCTCTTCCTGCTCTTTAGACCGCTCAAAGCTCTCACGGCCCAGAGCCAGACCCGCGTTGTTCACGAGGATGTCCAAGCGGCCACCGAGTCCCTCCACGGCTTCGAGCACGAACCGCTCGCAGCTCGCCTCGTCGGTCACGTCGAGCGGGACTGACACGTCGGTCGCCAGTGCTTCAACCCGCCTGGCCCCTCCCGCCACGAGCGCGCCTTCGCGCGAGAGCGCACGGGCGGTGGCCGCACCGATCCCGCTCGAAGCACCCGTCACGACAGCCGTCTTCCCCTCCAGTGTCGCCATCCTTCAGAGCCTATGTCCTCCAAGGGGCTGTCGTCCGGCGGCGAAGCGCCGGCCCGCTGCATGGCCGGGGAGCCGCCGCACGCTTCGGATGGGGGTCAGCCCCGTTTGCCGACCGCGAGCAGGTACTCCTTCTCGAAGCGCACCCGATCAGCGGTACCCCGGTTCCACTCGTCACAGAACCGGTCGAGAGCGCGGTCGGGATCTGCGACAGTGCCAATCGCACCCGGCCCCCGGGTGAAAATGGCAGCGTGGCGCAGGCTTACGGCCGGGGTGACGTCGGTGGCGCGTCGCTCAGCGGCGGCCGAGTGCCACGCGCGCGTACCGCAAGGCCGCCTGAGCGCTCCCCGTTGCCCGCCGCGTGCCGACGCCGACGAAGCGGACCTTGCCGCCGGCGACCCCATAGACGAAGCGGCTGCGCTTGCCGGCCTTCTTGACCCACACGCCGTGGCCAAGCGGATCCGCGATCCGGCGAAGCTGGGTGATTCGGGCGCCTTTGTTGATGCCCGCCGCGCGGTAGCCGCGGGCGTTGGACGCGATCATCTGCACCCTCGCGCCGGCGAAGGCAGCGCCAAGCGTCGCCCCGCGCGACCGCCGGACCCGCCAGCGCCAGCCGCGCGTCCGGGTGGCGGGCTGGCCGGCGCTTCGCAAGAGCTGCTTCGGGCGCATCCCCAGCTTCAGTTTGTTCAAGCCGCGCACGTTGAAGTGGGCGTGCTGCTTCTTTCGGTGAGGGCCCCGGATCCCGGCCGCGCGCTCCCACATCCGCAGGTATGACTCGGCTCCGTTTCGGAGGTCGCGAATCACTCTGTGGCCGGCGTCCCTGCGCACGCCTTCGGTCCAATCGGGCCATTGCCCGAAGTGAGCAACGCCGTCCGTGTTCAGGTCGTAGGTCCTGGTGCCGCTCTGCTGGCGATTGAACCTGACGCCCTTGTCGATCGGCGAGTTGAACGGGTAGGAGATCTCAGCGTCGGTCCCGGCCGTGGGTTCCCGGGGCCCGCCGAAACCATTCATGTCGTCGCCGAACCCGAACCCGAACCCGAACCGGCGGCTGCCCCTGCCCGCTGCATACAACCTGCGCTGCTGCTTCCACTCGCCGTCGAACTCGTCGGCGTGCCCTGCCATCGGGGTGACTACCCCACCGAGCTCCATGATCCGCCTGTAGGAGGTGCGATCTGCCCAGCTGTGGCTCGAGACGATCCCGGAATAGTCCAGGCCATCGATCAGATCGAGCGCGTGGCGACGCGCCAGGACGCTCAGGTGATCGGGGTCGAAGATCATCTTCCGCTTCGCCATCCCGCGGATCAGGTGGCGGCCGAGGTCCGTCAACCCCTTCGTGTTGCAGTGCGGCGGCGGCGGGTAGGCCGGCAGCTGGAGGGAGCCACCCGGCATCAGCGCGATCAGGGCGGCCGCTGCGTCGGGCACCGATGTGATCTGGGTGCGGTCGGAGTCGGGCCCCGTGCAGGTCTCGACGTCCCAATACTCGCCAGTGGTGATCTTGTTGCCGGAGTTGACCACCGGACCCTGGAAGCCGCCGTCCATTGCGACCCCGGCGAAGGCGTTGTCGAACTTGTTGACGATCTCCATCTGGCGTACGCCCGCCTTGAACATCTCGTCGAGCCCGGCGTCGACGTCGTCCTCACCGCACTGCGGCACGCCGTTTCGAAGACCGCAGTCGAGGGGCTCGGAGACCTCGATGCCGAGCACGACCGCAAGCTTGCCGCGGTTGATGACGCGCCGGGCTTGGAACGGGTTGCGGACGATGCGGAAGAAGCCTTTCCCGGGCCCGCCCCATTGCGCGTCGATGTAGCGCTGGAGTTCCTTCGTCGCCCCTAGCTGCCGGCGCACGGCGTCCATCTCGTTGCAGCTCTCGGTCCGGTGGACGTTCACCAGGCACGCCGCCGAGTTGTCGACCGCGAGCAGCGTCAGCAGCCGCAGCCCGCCGCGCCACGATCGCTCGATCCAGCGGTAGTAGGTCTGCTCGTGGGTGAAGACCCACTCGTATGTCGGCCACCCCTGGAACGTAGGCCAGCCGTCAGGGTGGTGCATGCGCGCCGGGTCCTGGAAGACGAACATGTTCGACGCGAGCCCGCCGGTCCCGTTCGGGGCGTGATCCGGGCAGTCGACGAGCGCTGCCTCGACGCCCAGCGGATGCCACGGGCGCCCGCAGTGGAGACCGCGGCCAAAAGCCTCGAACGCCATGATGTGCGAGTGCAGGTCGATCGTGCCCTTCGCAGCGCCGTATCTCGGTGACGCCCTGTATGGCCGGCCGGTGCTGTTCACCTCGATCTCGGGAAAAGCGGCGCAGCCGGCGGCGGGCTGGAGCGAGAACCGCTCGCCTGAATCCGCCAGCACGAGCTCGCCGCGGACGACCGCGAGCGCCCCGCCGCTGGGCGCCACGAGTTCGAACCCGCTTGCGGCATCGCCCTCCACGATCCACTCGGCCCGCTGGGTCGGCCCCTCGCTGGCAGCGATCGCGTTCTTCGCGCGCGTTGGGAGGTGTCCCTCGGCACCCAGCAGGAGATAGCTGCCGAGGCCCGTCGGCTGGAAGCGGAACACCTCGGCATCTCCGGCGGAAGCGTCGGCGGCGTAGTCCTCACCGCCCCTGGCGAGGAACGCGCCGTCGTCAGTTGCAGGCCTTAACGAAAAGCAGCCGCCCGCGAGGGTGTAGCGGTTCTCCGTCGAGGAGCCAAGGCGCGCGGCGATCGGCCCGCGCATGTACCAGGACGGGGACAGGGCGGCGCGGGCGACCGGTGCCTGGCCCGTAATCGAGTCCGGCGCGTCCAGCATGGTCGCCCCGGGCGAAATCGGGGCGCCACCAGCATCGACGACCGTCTCGGAAAACTCTTCGGGCGTCATCTCCTCGGAGTGGCCAAGTGCGGCGGCGGGAGCAAGCATGAAAGCCGACGCGACCGCGATTCCCCACCGGCGGGCGATCAGGGCTCGCGGACGATTCTGTGCTTCCCCGAGCGTCACCCCGGCGATCCTACATCGAGAGTGCGCTCGTCGCGCCGGTTTCAGCGGGGCGCCAAGCCTGCCGAAGCCCTACGAGGGCTGAACACCGGCTGCCTGCAGCGCTTCGGCGGGCCCGCGATACAGGGTCATGCGGGTGATCGTCCTGCCCCGGACCTCGTACAAGTTCTCTCTGACGAGGTCGACGTTCTCCTGCGAAATCCCTCGGAAGTATCTCACTGGGCCATTTGGGTCTAGGATGCAGTAGTCAAACTCGACGGGGGGATCTATGTCGTCCAACGCAGCTGATTCTGAGCTCAAAGCACGCCACCGGGCGATGTGGGCTTCAGGTGACTATCCATCCATGGTGGAGACGTTCCTCTTGCCCCTGGGTCCAAAGCTGGTCGAGGCTTGCGGCATCCGAACTGGGATGAACGTCCTCGACGTCGCGGCCGGGACCGGCAATGCGTCAATCCCAGCAGCGAAGGCCGGAGCGGACGTCACCGCGAGCGATCTAACCCCTGAGCTTTTTGACGCCGGGCGTCGCCGAGCTGAGGCCGCGGGGGTCGAGCTCGAGTGGGTCGAGGCAGATGCCGAGAATCTGCCCTTTGAGGACGAGTCGTTTGACGTCGTCATGTCGTCGATTGGAGCGATGTTCGCCCCGCACCACCAGGACGTCGCCGACGAGATGGTCCGCGTCTGCCGCCCAGGCGGGACACTCGGGATGCTGAACTGGACGCCGGAAGGCATGATCGGGGCCCTGTTCAAGACCATGGGGCCGTTCGCGCCGCCGCCTCCGCCTGGCGCCCAGCCCCCGCCGCTTTGGGGTGGCGAGGAGCACGTCAAGGAGCTGTTCGGCGACCGCGTTGACTTCCGCACGCTCGACCGTGACGTCCTGGAGATCACGGCCTTCGAACGCCCCCGTGACTACGGTGAGCACTTCAAGGCGAAGTACGGGCCGACGATTGCTGCGCGCAACAACGCGAGTCGCGACGGACGCGAAGGAGATCTAGACGACGCGCTCGATCGCTTCTGCGACGAATGGAATCTCGGTACGGCGGACGAGGCTCGCTTCGAGCAGGAGTATCTGGTCGTCGTCGGCACGCGGGCCTGACCGAGCGCCTACTCGGCCAGCCCGGCGGCGTCGAGGGCCTCTCTGCTGCGCAGGCCCCGGCTAGGAGTCCGTCTCTCCGGCGAGCTCTGCTGACTGAGGCCGGCCTTGAAGCCCCGCCTCCTGAAAGATCGCCGGGAGCTCGGGATCGGACATGAGGTTCTTGTAGCCCTCCTCATCCAAGTCAAGAACCACCCAGAGCCGCCCGTCCTCATTGGGATCGCGAAAGACCTTCGCGCCCTTGGAGCCGATCCCCTTTCGCTTCTCAGCCCCCTTGGTCGAGAAGACGTTCCAGAAGCGGTCGAAATCCTCGACCTTCACAGTGGACAGGATCAACGCTTTCCTCCTCCTTCAATGGGAAGTCTCGTCGCCTTCTGGCGCCGGTCGCCCGACCCTATCCCATGGTTGGTGAGCGGGGAACCCGACCCACGACGAGCGCTGCGATGCGCCTCCCCGAGAGCGTGGGAAGGCACCTCAGCTCCATGCATTGCTTTGCCCATGGCAGCGCGATTGACGGGCCTGGGCCGTCAAAGGCGTCCGCTGTGCCGAGGCTCCACAAGCCCTAGCCGTCTGCGAGATACTGCGCGGGCGATGTCGAGCTCTTCCGAGGAAGCCCTCGATGCACTCAAGGCGCACTACAGCCGCTGGCAGCTCGGGGACTGGACCGACGGCTCGATCTTCGATCCCTTTGCCGTTGGTGTATTCCCGGATCCCACCCCACACCCCCAGTATGGGATCGAGGCAATGAGCGACTACATGCGGCGCTTTCTGGAGGGATGGAAATCCATACGAGTCGAGGCAGGCACCTTCCGCGCAATCGGGGACACGTTCTTGGTTGAAGCTCACCTGATCGGAACTGGGCGGGAGAGCGGCTTGAGCATGCAGGACCGGGTGTTCCATGCGTGGACCTTCCGGGGCGGAAAAGCGATCCGCGTGGAGTTCTTCTCCCGCGAATCCGATGCCCTCGAAGCCGTTGGGCTGAGCGAGTAGGCGCAGGGGAACGCAGAAGGTCAAGCTATAGCGGCGCCGGGGCGATTCAGGCTGGTCCTTCAGCCCGGCGCGCCGTCGAGCCGCGCGGCGAGTTTCGACGATCAGGCCCTCGGGTCCGGGACATAGCAGAGGAGGAACGTGTGCTCAAAGTCGACGATCCTCCGCCGATGGTGCGTGGAACCTCACGTTCAAGGGTGACGCGCGCAAGCCTCAACGGGAAATGGCAGGAGGTCGCCCAGCTGCGGCTCGGCGATCGCCTGCCGAGGGTGGATGTGAAGAAGCGCCGGACGCCCGACGGCTCGTTTTGGCAGCGCGGTCCAGGAACGGAGACACTCCGCGTGCTTGGTTGCCCGCGTCTACTCCACGCCGCCCCGTCCTCGCTGACGACGCAGCGCTGCCCGACCGAGCGCTCGCCCCAGACCAGGCGCCCGCTGAGCTGCGGCGAGCAGCACCCGATCGCGGGGCCGCAGCTTGTCGAGTGGACCAGGCGTGAGCGCGGCCGTCGCCGCGTCGACCTCGGACACGGGCTGGGCGTCGGTGCGGCCATCCCCTGTTACCGCGAAGAGGCGCCACTCGCCCGGAACGCCCTTCAGCGCATGTGTCCCGCGCTCGACGAACTCGAGGCCCGAGCCGAGTACCAGCTCGCGCACGGTGCTCGACGCCCGCACCTCTCCGGGTCGAGCGCTGGTCACAATCCGGGCCGCGACGTTGACGGCCATACCGGCCAGATCGTCACCGCGTCGCTCGCACTCGCCGGTGTGGACGCCGGCGCGCAGCTCAATCCCCAGCGGCTGGAGCTCAGCGCAGATCGCGCGGGCGCAGCGGATCGCCTTCGCCGGCCCCTCGAATGTGGCGAGAAAGCCGTCACCGAGCGTCTTGATTGCCCGCCCGCCGTAGCGATCGAGCTCCGTCCCGATGATCTCGTCGTGGCGCTCCATTAACGCCCGCCAACGTGCGTCGCCGAGCTCGGCGGCGCGCTCTGTGGACGAAACGATGTCCGTGAAAAGAATCGTCGCGAGCGCTCGGTCGTGGTCGGTCCGGTGGCGGGTGCCGGTCAGGAACTCCTCGATCTCATCGACGATTGGCTCCCAGGCGCCGGCCCAGACGAGATGGTCCTTGCCGGGGAAGACCACGAGCTTCGCCCCGGCGATCTCCTGGGCGAGGTGCTTGCCCATCTGAACTGGGAAGATGCTGTCCTCCCGATTGACGACCAACGTCGGCGCCGAGATCTGTGCCAATGCCGCACGGCCGTCCATCACCCTTGCGGCTCGCAACAGTGCCTTCGCCATTCCCGGACTCGCGCAGATCCGCTCCGCGCTTCCAGCCGCCTGCCAGAAGCCGGGAGCACCGGTCAGGCTGGGTGCCCAGGCAGCGATCATCCGCCCTTCTCCCCAATGCTCGACCGCATCGAAAATGGTTTCCCAGAAGTGGTCCCACGCGGGGCGCGCCTCGGGAACGAAGTCGGGCGCCCAGTCGTACTTCGCGGCAGTCTCGAGCAGCACCAACGCCTCGCAGCGCTCCGGATATGTCGCAGCAAACAAGCACGCGGGCGCGCCGCCCTCCGAGTAGCCGAGCAATGAGGCGCGCTCAACCCCGACGGCGTCCATGACTACAGTCACGTCCTCGAGCCGCTGCTCGAGGGACGGCGGCCCAGCGACCGGGTCGGAGAGTCCTGTGCCGGGTTTGTCGAACAGGATCAACCGTGAGAACGACGTGAGGCGACGGAACATCGCGCTCGCCGCCGGGTCGCTCCAGAAGAGGGCCATGTGCGAGAGCAGCCCGTTTACGAGGACGAGGTCGACCGGACCGTCGCCCACGACCTGATAGGCGATGTTGGTCTCGCCTCTCGTTGCATAGCGTGTTTCGGGCGGCATGGAGCAACAGTAGTTGCTCCGGAGCACCGTCAATGCTCAGGCGGGAACGGATGCTGAAGTTCGGGCTGGATCGCTGCCCGCTGAGGTGCTAGAGCCAGACGAAGACGCTCGCGTTCCGGGGCGAAGCCGGGCCTGCGACCGACTGGCTTATGAGCCCCGTGAGCCCGACAGCAAATCAAGAAAGCGTCGCGGGGTAAGGATCGGGAGTACCTCGGCTAGGTCGGTGAGATGCTTGTCGCCGCTGACGAGAGGAACTCGCTGATCGGCGCTCAGGGCGATCAGGTAGTCATCGCCAGGGTCCGCTGACTTGCGCGGTGGAGGTTCGCTGGGATCGGGGGCGACTTCGGCCTCGCCACGGAGGAGCTCGAGCAGTCGGCCACGCTCGGCCGAGCTGATCCGCTCTGCGAGCTTTGGGTACTCCAATGCCCTCCCGAGCTCCGCGAGCAGGTGCTCGCTGACGACGAGCTCGAAGGCGCCGCGGGTCCACCCCTCTAAAACCCGGGCCGGTATGCCGGACCGTGAGAGAAGACCCGAGATGATCACATTCGGGTCAAGGACGGCCCTCATCCGTTTACGGGCTTCGGGTCTGGTGCTGGGCTTCGACGGCTAGGGCCGAAGCTTCTTCCTCGGAGAGAGTGGCACTTTCCCACAGCCCCTCAAAGAGGTTCAGCCCAAGCTCGCGGCGGACGGCATCCTCGATCACCTGGCTGTCCCCACGACCAAGACGCGCGGCGCGGACCTTCACGGCCCGCAGAACCCCTCCGTCAATAGTGAGTGTCGTTCGCACCTTTGTCATAAAATCATCATAGCATCATGATGATGTCTCCCTGAGTCACTTCAGCGCGGCCGTTTTGGGTCGCCTGTTTCAGGCGATGAGTCGCCGCCGAGCGCCCGGGCACCGGCCAGGGACCGATCGCGAACGAAGCGGAAGTGGGCGAGCCAGAATCGACGCACGAGGCGGTAGGCGGGTCCCTCCGCCACCTCCCAGGAGCCGAACCGGCACGAATCGGGGCCTAGTGGCTCAAGCAGGTAGCTGTGACGAGCGTGGAAGCCGGGCGCGCTCGCTTCCCACGTCACCTTCCGTTGCGGCTCGCACTCGATGATCTTCGCCACCGCCGGCATTCGGTAGAGGTAGCGCCGCTTGATTGGCCTGAAGGCCCAGTACAGCGTCGCACCCTCCTTGAGCTCGCCGCCCGCAACGCGCGCCCAGGCCATACATGGGTTCCAGTTCGGCCATCCGGCAACGTCCGTGAAGATCTCCCACATCCGCTCCGCCGGGAGCGAGACCTCGGTCATGCCCTCGATCGGCAGCTCAGGATCGCCGTTGCCTAGCTCGCTGGTCATCCCGTCAGTATCGCCGGATCGGTGACTTGGCGGCCGCGGCGGTGGAGGCTTTACCGTTCCGGGGGTGCCCGAGTTGGATCAGCGGAGAGGCGTTGAGGTCGTGAGCCGGTTTTGGGCTGCGATCAACAGCCAGGATCTCGACGGGCTGATCGAGGTTTGCGACCAGGAGGTGGAGCTCCACTCGGTGGTCGGAAGCGTCTATCGAGGGCACGACGGCCTGAAGGCCTGGTGGTCTGAGCTCCATGATGCCCTCGGTACGTACGAAGGGACGATCGGAGACACACTGACCCTTGGGGACCTCGTGTTGGCTCTTGTTCGCGTCAACGCAAGCGGCCGGACCAGCGGGATGAGCGATCACAGGCAGGTCCTCCAGGTGTTTTCGATCCGGGCAGGCAAGGTGAGCCGAGTGGCCGCCTATTTCGATTCGGCGGACGCTCTCGAGGACGCGGCGCGCCAACTGCGCTAGCCGGCGCTCAGCTCGCCCAGCTCATCGAGCGCCTGAGGCACACCGGTGCGCGGCGAGGGGTATCGAAACTCAAACCCGGTCTCGATCAGCGCCGCGGGGCGCGTCCGCAGGTCAACGGTCATCGTCTCGACGGCCGGCCGCCCCGCCACGAGGGCGGCAATTCCGACCGGAATTGAGCCCGGGGACTTTCGCCCCATGCCCGAGGCCGTGAGGTCGATCAGCTCCCGCTGCGTCGTGTCGGAGCCGTCGGCAGCGATGAAGGTTCGTCCCGAAACGCTGGAGCGCGGGAGCCCGGCGATGTGCACCAGGGCGCGAGCGGCATCGTCCACGTGTGTCAGCGGAAGGTGGTTGTGGCCGTCGCCGAGCACGCGGGTGCGTCGCTTCTTGATCCCATTCACGAAAACGTCGGCGTAGACCTTGCCGGCGCCGTAAACCATCGCCCCGAAATAGACGAAGGCGGCGTCGACTCCGGATCGCTCGATAAGACGGCGTGCCGGGATACCTACGGCAGAGAGCCCCTGGTCGCCGCGACCCGGCGGCGAGGTCTCACTGACGACTCCGCTCTCATCGGGGACGAGGTCGTCGGCACCGCTGACGAAGATCAGAAGTGGCCGATCCTCGCCTGGTTGCGAGGCGAGGGCCTGGAGGACACCTTCTGTGGTCGCCCGGCGTTGCGCCGCGATCCTCGCCACCGCCCGGCGCCCCAGGCGCTTGGGAAATGCGGGTTGGACGAGGTCGACCATGGCTTCTGCGTCGCGCAGCTGGTCCTGCCATGGCGCTGGGTCTTCGACCGTGCCCTGGACGGGCGTGGCGCCCGCCGCGGCCAACGCGGCTCCCGAGCGCTCGGAGCGCGCCAGAGCTTTGACCCCCCAATCGCTCGCAACTGCGTTAGCCACGACTCTGGCGCCGATGAACCCGGTCCCGCCGAGGACAAACATGGTGCGACTCATCTCGGCGCCAGCCTAATCGAATCGCAGTCCCGATCAATCCGGGTACTCGTCCTTGCGCCAGGCGCGAGGCTCCGCGGGCTGAGCTTTCGGCGTGCGCTCGAGCAGGTAGCTGTAGTAGGGGGCGACGAACGGGTCGGGCGCCATCACCGTGTACGTGTGGTAGACGGTCTCCCCCTCGCGCGCGAACGCAATCCAGCTCGGGCCCTCGCGCAGCCCGTCCTTGAGCTCCGCGCCGACTTGGCGCGACCACTCCACGAGCCAGTCGGGCGGGCTGTCGATCATCTCCTTGACCTCGGGAACCTGCTGTGCCTGCTCCTCGGTCATGGCGAGGCCGAAGTCGAAGGGGAAGTCGGTGTCATAGGTCGACACGTAGGGGAACTGCCAGCCCATACGTTCCTTGTAGGCAACCAATCGGTCGATGGGCGCTCGTGAGAAGCAGATCATGGTCACGTCGCGGTGGTTCAGATGGACGCGGGTACCGTCGAGCCCGTCCCCGACGTTCGTGCAGCCGGGGCAGGCACCCGCTTCATAGTCGGGGCCGAACATGATGTTGTAGGCGAGGAGCTGTGAGCGGCCTTCGAAGAGCTCGGCGAGGGTCTTCTTGCCGTCCTCGGTATCGAACTCGTACTCCTTCTCCACGGGCACCCACGGAAGCTCCAACCGCTTCCGCTTGATGTCCTCGTTTCGCTCGGCCTGCTCGGCCTCGAGCTTGGCCAGCTCGTCGCGGGCCGCCTGCCATTCCTCGCGCGTGCCTATCGTGGGGTCAGGCATCTCATCGCCCTCCCACCTCGCCTCTCAATGCTCTTCCATCATCGGGCCGTGGCTCATCTTGCCCGGCTCATGGCTCCCGGTCGCCCCATCGTCGGGAACAGTCAGCCCCGGTACGGAGCCCGGAGCGAGCGCGACAGCAAACCCGAGCAGAACGAGCAGCACGGCGATGGCCCGGTTCGCCAGCTGCTTCCACGGAAATAGCTTCTCGGTAGCGATCAGAGCAGCGATGAACACCATCCACGCGACGCTCATCACGCCAAGCGCAAACAAGGCCGCCATCAGCGCCCAGCAACAGCCGACGCACCAGGCGCCATGCTCGAGTCCCAGCAAGATCGCGCCCCCAACGCCGTCGCGCCAGCGCTCGGTGAGGAAATCGAGAGGGCTGCGGCAACGGCTTAGACAAGCGTCCTTGAGCGGCGTGAGCTGATACAGCGCAGCGGCGACGATCACCCCGCCGGCCAGATAAGGCCCGCCCTCGGCCCATGAGAAGGCCTCGATGTCAAGGCCCTCAAGACCGTGGAATATTCCGAAGGCCGCGATCCCGAAGGTGGTCCAGGTGACGAGGTAGCCGGCGACGAAGGCGGCGATCGCTGCGGCCGGCTCGCCGAGCCCCCGGCGGGTATAGCGGCTGCGTTGGACCAGCGCATACGTGCGAACCATCGGCGAGATCGATGGGAACATCATCGCGGCCATCATCACCACCCAGGCGCCGACGTAGAAGGAGAGTGAGCCCAGGTCGCTGCCGGGCCCCATGTCCATGCCCTGCATCGTGCCGTCGGTCAGCGCCCATGCCGCGGCGGCTAGCGCCAACAGCACCGCGACGAGCCCGAGTTGCAGGCCGTCGAGGCGCAGAGCACGACGGTCCGCGGTGTTGGCGAAAACTCCCATTGCTTTCCGAGCCTATCCCGACTAGGGTTGGCACACAAGCCCCGCATAAGGAGGAATCGCGATGACAGATACGTGGTCGCTAGAGGGAGCGTGGTTCAAGAATTGCAACTGTGATCCGGGGTGTCCCTGCGACTTCAATCAGGCGCCGACCCACGGCCAGTGCGAGGGCATGGTCGGAATGCGGATCGACAAGGGCCACTTCGGCGACGTCGATCTGGCTGGGCTCAAGTGGGCGAGTGCCGTCTGGTGGCCTGGTCGCATCGACGAAGGCGACGGCCATGTCCTGCCGATCGTCGACGAGGCGGCCGATGACGAGCAACGCGACGCGCTCCTGACGATCATGAGCGGACAGGCCGGGGGGACGCTGTTTGAGATCTTCGCTGCGGTCTGCCCGCACGTTCGCGAGCCGATCTTCGCGCCGATCGATTTCGAGTTCGACATCGATTCCCGCACCGGACGCTTCAAGGCCGGTGACGCGATCGAAACCGAGACCGAGACCCTGCGCGGGATCGACCCGCCGGATCCCTACCGGGTTCTGGTCAGGATCCCGGGAGGCTTCGAGTACACCGGTGAGAACGACGATGCCGAGACGGCGCTCGCGAAATCGCTTCGGGTCCGCGGGGGCGACGAGCTCGACTTTGAGCACGCCGACAGCCACAGCTCGATGGCCTTCGTGAAGTACGAGGGCTCTGTGCCGGCGGCCGCATAGATAAACCGGACTCGCGCGCTCACGCGGTGGTCTGGCGGGCCATCGCGCAGCCCTTGCCGCGCGCGATCATGTAGCGATTCGCCAAGAACGCCGGCGCCTCCACCGCGAAGGTCGTTCGATAAGGGCCACGATGGCAAGTCTATGTGTGTTGATGCACGCGAATCAGGCGCGGGTGCTCGACGTCGCGTGGAGTCATTTACCGCTGAGAGTCGGGCGCGTACCGTGCTCGTACGAGCCTGCGCATGTGAGTGGCCGCTTCCGGGTTGTCGCTGAGGATCTCTTCAAGGCGGTATTGAGAGATTGCATATGCGTGCACTCTGGACGTCGCTGTCACCGTCGCGCCGCGCGGGCGGCCCTCGATCGGGCCGCGCTCGCCGACGACCTCCCCGGCACGGACCACCCCCACCGGCTCCCTCCGAATCGTCAGCGCCGCCTCGCCTTCGACGAAGACATAACAGTCGGAGGACTCCGCTCCTTCTGAGCAGAGTTCCTCTCCCTCCTCGAAGGCGATCGGGTATGCAGTTGACGCCAACTTCTGCAACTCAGCAGGGGCGCAGGCCTCGAACAACGGGATATGGCGCAGGCGATTGGCGAGCCGCTCGACCTCGACCGGGTCCGCGGGAACTTCCCCGCTCTCGAGCCGGCGCCGGAACGCCTCGCGCAGGGCCAGATCGTCCTCCGCCGGCCGCTCGCCCGCCGCGGCAGGCCGAAGCTTCAGTTTGCGCAACGGCTGGCGCAAGAGCAACCGGCCGATCAGGGCGTTGACCGAATGGTCCAAGCCCGGTGCCACCGCGTAGGCCGCCTGGGCAAAGTTGCTCAGCGGAGTGCCTACGCGGACAGGCCGCTTGCGGATCGCGTCGCAGATCAGGTCAGCCGCCTCTTCGGGGCTGAGCGCCGGAAAGTTGTCCCACATCCGGGTGGGGGCGGCCATTGCCGTGCGGACGAGCGGCATATGCACGGTGGTGATGTGGACCCCCTCGCCGCTTACCTCGAATCCAATCGAGCGCGAGAAGGCATCAAGGGCCGCCTTTGAAGCCAGGTACGCGGAGAACATGGGGCCGCTCATCTGGACGCCGCCCGTTGACACGTTGATGATGTGCCCCGAGCGGCGCTCACGCATGCTCGGCAGCAGGTCCAGGATCAGCTTGACCGGCCCGAAGTAGTTGAGCTGCATCGTCCGCTGAAAGTCGTGGAATCGGTCATACGAGCTGGCAATCTCACGGCGGATCGAGTGGCCCGCGTTGTTCACGAGCACGTCGACATGGCCGTGCTGGTCCAGAACCTCCGCGGCCACCTCGTCGATGTCATCCAGGTTGGAGAGGTCGCAGACATACAGGTGCGCCACCCCGCCACAGGCTTCGATTTCGGCCTTGGCCTCCTCGAGCAGCCCGCGGCGGCGAGCGACGAGCAGGAGGGTGCCGTTGGCTGCCCCTACCTTCAGCGCCGCCTCTTTGCCGATCCCCGACGAGGCGCCGGTGATCATCACCGTACGCCCACCGACCGCGTCTTTGAGCGTGAGTGCCATCTAGACCTCGATTCTGAGGTTCAACCGAGTCTCCATCGCTTACGCCGACAGCCCGGCGGCTTCGAGGGCCTCGGCGCGCTCTCGGAAGCTCTCGATGCGGATTACTTGGCGGCCTCGGAAGGACCAGAGGGTGAAGTAGCGCAACTCCACCGGAATACCGCTCGTCCTTCCTACGGCACGCTGGATCACGCGTATGAGCACACTGTCCCCCGCCTCGACGATCTCCTCGGCTTCCAGTGTGAAGTCCGCCCAAGGCTTCAACAACATATGCCGCGTGTATTCCGCGATTCCTTCGGGGCCGATGAACAGCCCGGATTCGGGGGTATCCGGACCCCAGTCGCTTGCCTTCGGAAGCACCAAGACGGCATGTGGGTCCAGAAGGTCGGCGCTTGCCCGGAGATCACCCTCGCGGTAGCGGTCGTAGACCGTCCGCATGACCTCCACGTTCTCCTGCGACATTGCCTACTCCTCTGCGCCGGCAGCTTGGAGGGCTTCTTCGCGAGTGCTGAACCACTCCACGCGGGTGATCAGGCGCCCCTGGATCGTCCAGACACCGAACTGGACAGGCCCAGCGACTTCGACCCCGCTTCCTCGACCCTGACCACGGTACCTCGACATCGAAACGATTCGCTCGCCAGCGTCGATCAACTCCTCACATTGAGTCTCAAAGTTCGTAAAAGCGTCTCGCAACTCGCTGTCGAACTCTCGGAGCCCGACGTGGCCGCGGTACACCTGCTGTCCCCCAATCCGGTCAAGAATCGTTCCCCTGGAAAAGTGGAACTCGATCTCGGGGTCATACAGAGCAAGAATCTCCGACACGTCGCGGCGGACGAGGGCTTCGTACACCGCGCGAACGATCTCCAGGTTCTCCTGCGACATCCCCCGCGCAGTATCTCGCGGTAGGCGGGTTCGCGCATTTCACGCAAGGCGGAAGGCCACGCGCACGCCTATCGTGCGCATTACGCCTGGCTCAGACTGAACTCCCCCTCGGGATGCATGAGCACCAGCATGGCTTCAAGATCGCCTCGGTTTATGGCGCCGTAGACGCGGTGGGTTCGCTCGACGTTCTCCTCCGACATCGCCTACTCGCTCCGCCCGGCGGCTTCGAGGGCTTCAGCGCGTTCGCGAAAGCTCTCCATCCGGACCACCTTGCGTCCGCGAAAAGTCCAGAGCATGAAGTAGCGGAGTTCCGTAGGAACGCCGCTGGCGCTTCCCGTGCCGCGCTGGCGAACGCCCACGAGAACGGTGTCCCCAGAGCGAGAATCTCCTCCGCCTCCATCGTGAGGCGCGTCCAAGGCTTCAGCATGCCTCTGGTGTACTCCGCCAACGCGCTGATCCCGTAACACGTCCCGACGTCGAGGTCGGGGTGGTGGACCATGACCACGTGCGGGTCAAACAGTTCGGCGCCGGCGCGGAAATCGCCCTCGCTCCGCCGCTCATAGACCACCCGAATGGCGTCGATGTTCTCCTCCGACATCGTCTATTCGCCCAACCCGGCCGCTTCGAGAGCCTCTGCACGGGTAAGGAACCAAACCACCCGCACGACCTTGCTCCCCCGAAGCGTCCACACAAGCACGAAGGGCTGCTTGACCTCGACCCCGCTGGCGCGTCCGCGGGCGTGTCTCGTCACGACGGCAATGACAGTCTCCCCCGCGTCGATCAGCTCCTCGTAGGAATATTCGATGCTTTCCCATGCCTCGTGCCAATCGCGGAACAGGCTCCGAAGGCCCTCGTGGCCGCGATAGACGCCGAGTCCGAGTCGAGAACAATCCAGCTCGACCTCTGGGTCGTATAGGGCGAAAACTGCCGCCGAGTCGCGGGAGGCAGCAGCCTCGTATACCCGACGGACGATCTCCACGTTCTCCTGCGACATCGCCCGCGAGTATCTCGCACCGCGGCGCGAACTACCGCATTCCGTTCTAAGCGGTACGTCTCGGCTTCCGAGTCCGCCTTTGCTTCCTTACGGCTCCGTCGGGGCAGGCGCGGGTTCGGCCGGTTCAACCGCCCACAACAGTGAACACCTCGGCCGGGATCGGATCGTTGTTCTCGAGCTCGATAGGCCGGCACCGCCGCCGGTCCGATAGACGACGTTTATGTCGTCCTGAGCCCACTCCTGAATGATTCTTGCGCAGGTGCCGTTACTTGCCGCCGCCGGCGTCAGAGTCGCCGCCGCCGATGTTGATGTCCCCGATATTGACATTCACGTCGAGCAATACCAGGGGCCAAAGAAGGACTGCAAGGACCAACTCGACAAGTTCCTCGAGGTTACTCAGGCCCGAAAAGTAACTGGACTCGCTACCGAGGATGCCTGCGGCAACCAGAACGCCAACCACGAGGTAAAGAGGAAAGAGGAGGCCAAGTCGCATGCCTGGGTGAACTATACGCGTCGACGTTCTCCTGTGACATCGCCTACTCTTCAAGCCCGGCGGCTTCGAGGGCCTTGTCAGCGGCGTAGAAGGCCTGAAGGTAGATGACCCGTTGACCTTCGAGCCGGACCAAGTAGCCCCAACGATGTTCGTGCGAGACGCCACTCGTCGCTCCGCGCCCGGCTGCGCGAACGACGACTCCAAGCTGCTCGCCGCCGTCAGGATGTGCTCGACGGTGACCTGGTAGGCACCCATCACTTCCTCGTATCCCTTGAAGGCGCCGAGCACCTCGTCGGCCCCGCGGAATGTGGACGCCTCGGGCCAGATGGGATCTTCTCGGTACTCGATCTCGGGGTGCCAGAACTTCTCCGCCATTCCCTCGAACCTAAGCGTGTTGAACTGCTCGAAATACGAGCGAACGATCTCCACGTTCTCCTTGGGACATCGTCTACTCCGCCGCGGCTTCGAGGGCCTCCGCCTCGGTCCCGAAGTCCTCGTAATAGATCACCTTGCCGCCGCGAAAGGTCCACGTCTGCCAAACGTCGCTCTCTACCTCTACTCCGCTGCTTCGTCCGCGGCTGGAGATGTGCATCCGTGCGACAACCGTGTCTCCATGGGCAGACATCTCAGGGTGCTCCCAGTCCCATTCCTCCCACGCTTGCTCCCATCGCGCAAACCACCGGCGGACCTCGTCAATGCCGTGGTAGGTGCCAACCAGATCCGGGGCCGTGTGTCGGACGGTCCAAACCACGCCAGGCGCAAGCAGCGCATCCAGAATCGAAGGGTCGTTCTTCTTCACCGCCGCTGCCGCACGGCGCAGTGCCTCCACGTTCTCCTCCGACATCGCCCGCGCAGTATCTCGCGATCCATCGGCCTCCGCTTCCAAGCGGAGCGTATATCGCGCGGACGCCTGAGTCGTGCGTCGCAGCGGCAGAACGTATACCCGGCCCGATTCGTTTCGGCTACCACCCTCGGATCGTCGAGCGAGTAGGCCTGGCGACCTAGTCGTGGTTTTACCGCCCCCGGAGGTCTGGCTCGAGCAGGCCATCCGACTTGCATGGACAGGCCAGGTGCCGAACCCGCTACGACCTCCGCGTGAGCTGAAACTCAGTGCCGGGTCGGCAGCGTGACGCGCAGCCGCCGGACCTCGATCTCGAACGGGTCATTCGAGGGCCGCGCGTAAGGCGCGTCGTTTCCGAGCAGTTCGAGCACAGCTTTGTGGCCGCGCTCGAACCGCCACGCGGCTGGGTGAAGCCACCAGCGGTTGCGCCCGTCGCGCGGGCGATAGAGCCCTCGGGCGACGAGGTTCTGGGTGCCGTCGGGGGCGACGTCCCACAACCGCCCGGCGACCTGCGCCTCGCTCGGCGGCGCGCCGCTGACGTCGAGTCGCGCTCGCAGCGCGGGTGCGCCGATCAGCATGAACGCGCGTCGCCTGGCGGTCGCGAGCGTATAGCGAGCGGTTCCCGGCGCGCCGTCGTCTTCGATCTCGACGCAGCTCTCGCCGCCGCCCGCTGCGGGGTCGATCGCGGCGGCGATCCGCGGGCTGCCACCGACCGAAGTTAGGGTCTGGGGCCGTCGCCGGCGCACCCGCAACGCGTCGCGCGAGAGCCGGTTGAAGGTCGGTGCGAAGAACGGCCCCAGCGACGTTCGCGACTTTGGGCAGACCTGTGCGTACGCGGTCACGCCCTCGCGCGGCCCCCGGCCCTCGCCCCGGACGTGGCGATCAATCCAGCCGTGGACAGAGCTCAGCAAACGCTTGCGATCACGCGGATCGTTCGACGAGCGCTGGTGGCCGAAATCGCCGAGCAACAGCGACATCGGCAATCCCGGATAGAGCTTGCGCGTGCGATTTGCGAACCGCAGGATCTGATCCGCCGGAAACAGGTCATCGGGAAAGCCCGCCGCCATGAACAGCGGCGGCGGCCGCCGCACCGGCCGTATGTAATACGCGGAGTGAAAGCGGATCACCTGGTTGCGGGCGAAGCGCGCATAGCTGTCGGTGTAGGGCTCGCCGGCGTTGATCCGCGCGACCAGCCGGGTGACGTCGGCCTCGGGATCGGTCTCCGGCGGGGCCAGGTAGCCCATCGGGCGTCCGGGAATAAACGGTTCCCCGATCGGCTGACCGGGGCCAATCGCGAACTGTGCGGCGATGAGTATCGCGTTGATGAAGCTCGCCTTCGCGACCCCGACCGGCTGGGTAGCGACGCGGCGCGGAGTGATTCCGTTCGCCGAGACCCGGCCGTTTGGAAGCGCTGCGTCGACCAGATCGGTCCACGGGATCACCGCCCCGGCGGCGGCAAGCCGCAGGCGTGTCCCGTCGGGGCTCCGCCACGGCACGAGCCTGCCGTCGGGCAGCATCACGCGGTCGCGTAGCGCCGCCAGCATCATCGTCGGGCCGCCGCCACCGGACTCGCCGATGACGCCGATCCGCCGCGGCGCGGCGATGCCCTCGTCGACAAGGCGGCCGATCAAGTACTGGGGGTCGCGACCCTCGTAGCGGACATCGGCGAGGTGGAGGTACCCGTCGGCGCAGGCGACGGGGTTCGCCAGCCGCGATTCCGGCGTCCCGCACGACCCCCACATCCCACGAGAGGTATGGGTAAGTACGGCGTAGCCGTCGCGGGCCCAGGCGAAGGCGTTGTCGATGTAGTGCTTCTGCTCGGGGTCGAGGAACTCGTGCTTGCTGTTGGCGAAACCGTGCAGCATGGTGAGAAGCGGCAGCCGCCGCGGCCGCGCCGACGGCAGGGTCACGGTTGTGTCGAGCGGCACCCCGTCCCAAGTCTCGACCAAGCCCGAGCACTGATAGACACCCTCGGTCCACTCGCAGTCGGTGAGCCCGAGCGGCGTCGCGGCGGCACGCTGCCGCGCGTCCGCTGCCGGCGCCGACATGGCCGCGGCCGTCAGGACAACCGCGGTGACGAGTGCGCCGAAAACCACGGCCGCCTCTCGCCTCGTGCGAATGAAGGGCACCGAGCCAGCCTAGCCAGATAGTCAAGACGTGGCGTCAGCCATAAGCAGGCAGCCAGGATTGCGAGTCTTGGTTCGCGAAGAGCAAACGTGGAGACACGGAGGAGTTCGCCGAAGGACCTGTCGAGCATAGGTCACGAAATCGAGATTGACACTCTCGTCCGAGCCGCTCTGTAGCCGCTTTCGTCCAACGCGCCCATGAGCACATCCCAGTTACGCGTCTCGACGCCTGGGTTCTAAAGTGCCCGCGCGCAGGGTGCGTAGCGCGAGGCGTCGACTGGTGAAACCCTCGGCGCGGGCGATCTTTCCGTCCAAGATCGTCCAAATCGTCGCGAACGGCACCCGGATTCCGAGACCGCTTAAGCGCCCACGGGTGCGCATCGTGCCCAGCGCCGCAACACGGTCACCAGAGCGCTCGATTGACTCGATCTGGAAGCGAAACCACGAAAGCACGTCTGAAGACTCCTCCCGCAAGCGCCGGAACGCATCGATTCCCTCGCCACCTCGGAAGGGGCTCAGCCCCTGCAACCGGGTGTTGTTAGCGATCAGGACATTGGAGTGGTAGGCCGTGGGAAAGCTCGAG
The DNA here is from genome assembly GCA_030859475.1 of Actinomycetota bacterium. GTDB lineage: Bacteria > Actinomycetota > Thermoleophilia > Solirubrobacterales > 70-9 > JALZKA01. The sequence goes on along the minus strand of JALZKA010000005.1, from coordinate 8,228 downwards.
AAGTCGCCCTTCCAGAAGCACACATCCCAGATCTCGATCCAATTCTGGAGGGCGAGCAAGGTGGCAGCGTCGTCGTGACGTTTCCAGGCAGCGACGACCTCCTCCCACGATTGGGCGAATCGCTCTGCGTCACTTCCTTCCACGACAGGCCCAGCCTAACCCTGGACCTATGCGCACATGTCAGTTGCCCAACGACTCGGATTCCTGTGCCGACAGCAACCAACGATCCACCTTCGCCAAGTGACGGCGGAGCCGGAGCCGGTATTGCTCGAAAAGAAGGAAAGACCGCTACAAGACGCCCCGCTCCGCTGCGCCGGGTCATCCTCGGCTGGGGCCGGACGCAACGGGCGGGCTCGCTCAGTGACCCATCGTCTCGTGTGCGGGCGCTTCCTCCTCTCCCTCAGGCGGGATTCCGCCAGCCGGCGAAGGTGCGCCGTACCACCGCTCGCGCCACGCGTTCATCGCTTCGATCTCGCGCGACTGGGCGTCGATGATCGCCTGTGCGAGGTCGTGGATCTGTGGGTTCTGGCCCTTGTCGAGCTGGACCCGCGCCATCCGGATCGCCCCTTGGTGGTGGGGGACCATCATGTCGATGAAGGCGCGCTCAAACGGCTTCGCCGACTCGAGCTCGCGCGCGTCCATCTCCATGCCGGCCTCGTGTGGCTCCAGGCCGAGCGTCCCGTGATCGCCCTCGGCGACGGGCTCAGCGAACAGCGCCTGGTGGAGCGCCTCGAGCTCGTCGATCTCCTCGCTCTGCGTCGCGATGATGTCGGTCGCCAGCTCCCGGATCTGTGGGCGCTGCGCGCGCTCCTCGGCGATCTCCGCCATCTCAATCGCCGACTCGTGGTGGGCCGTCATCTCAACGATGAAGGCACCGTCGGTCTCGACCGCGGCCTCGTCAGCGTCGTCATCGCCGCCACAACCGGCGATCAAAGCGATCGCCAGCGCAGCGAAAGCGCCGCCGACCAGAAGTCGTCTGAACATCCTGTCTCCTTTCGTCGTCAGATCGAGCGCGGAACGCGCCCGTGGTCACGCAGCCGGACTCGAATGAGCCGACTGGACTGCGATCAACGACGAAAGACCTGGAGCACGGCTGGTCCGTCGCGAGCGGACGCCTGCGCCACCGCCGCCGGCGGAAGGCTAAGAGTTTGGAAAGCCTCGATCGTCCGGGGAGGGCGCAACCGTCGGATCGCGGTGAGCCCGCCCGCAGTGAGGGCGATTACAGCCGCACCATCCAGTACCGCGAGACACATCGAAACCACGTCGCCCATGTGGTCCTGGCCGATTCCGCTGTGCTCGAACGTCAGCGCGACGCAGATTGTCGCGAGGACCGCGGCCAGGGCGACCCGATCGCAGTGGCAAGCGAGAAAGCGCCTCAGCCAGATCATCGGCTTGCCGAGTCTAGAGGTAGTCGACTCGGTCCGGGATCAAGGTCTAAGCAGGGGGCGCGCCTCCGGTCCAAGCCGCTCGTGGGCAACGCAGCGATCGCGCTCGTCAGCCTCGCCATTGATCACCGACTCGCCAGCCGAAGGCACCGAAGCGCCCGCGCCACGCGCAGCTCATGCCGACCCGCACGGGAGGAGCGGCGTGGGCGGCGAGTTCCTCAACGATGCGAAGGCCGAGGATCACAGCCTGCTCTGGATCGTCCACCTTGGCCATGACTTCATCTCCCACCGTTTTGATCTGTTGGGCACCGTGATCGGCGAGGAGCTTGCGAACGCTGGATGTGAACCGCGCCACTATCTCCGCGGCCGCCTCGTCACCGTGCGCTTCGGTTAGGGCCGTGTAGCCGGCGAGATCGGCAAACAGGAACGTGGGGTGCGCTTCAGTCACACTCATGCGGCCACCGGCTTGCGCGCAGCGACGCGCTCGACTATTCCCCACTTGCTGCGTTCGAGCTCTGTGATTTCGAACCCCACCTCCTCGAGATGATCCAGGGGATCTCGCAGCAGGTGGTCGGCTTCGAATCGAACCGCGAGGGGCTCAAGTAGTCGCTGGCCGATCCGTACGAGTCGCGAGGGACTTCGGACGTGCTCGAGCAGGACCAGGGATCCGCCGGGGATCAAGACGCGGTGAGCTTCCTCTAGGCCACGACGTGGGTCTGGGATCGTGCAGAAGCCGAGCGTGCAAACGACTGTGTCGAAACTCTCATCCTGAAACTCGAGGTTCTGTGCGTCTCCCTCCTGCAACCGCGCCGGGTGTCCGATCTCCTCTGCCCGCCGTTTGCCCAGCGCGAGCATCTCTGGACTGAGGTCGACCCCCGTCAGCTCGATGTCGCTGCTGTAAAGCGGCAGGTTCCTCGCGGTCCCAACGGCGAGCTCCAGAGTCTTGCCGCGTACCCGCGAGCACACCCACTGCCGTCCTTCGCCGAACAGGACGCGCTCGAAGAATGAGATCTGGCGGTCGTAGCCAGGGGCATGCTTGTCCTGTATCCGTCGAACCCGGTCGGTCTCGGTGAGACTATTTGTGTCGCTCATGTCCGAGAACTCGCGATCTAGAGCGCAGCCAGTCGCGCTTAGCGGTCGTCGCCGTCGCGATGGAAGCCGAAGCGCATCATCAGCCACATGCCAACGAAGCACATCCCGACCATGCATACGGCTGCGCCGACGACAACCAGAGCATCCATGACAGGAAGGTACCCGCCGCGGACGATCTTTGCTGGTGCGCAATCGCGCACCCCTCGCCCCGGACGAGGATCAAGCGACATGCTCCATGGCCACAGGTCATGGGGAGCTATGGTCGGTCGCGTGAGTTCGGTGCGCGGCAATCTCTGGCTGGCTGTCGTGGTGGTCATGATTGCGGTTGCCGGGTGCAGTGCGGGAGGGGAGGACGGTGGGGATGCTTCCACTAGCCAGGATCCCGGACCCGTCCACGTGCACGGGCTCGGCATCAACCCTGCCGACGAGGCGCTCTTCATCGCCACGCATACAGGCCTCTTTCGAGCTCCTGACGACATGCCGGAGGCTGAGCGCGTCGCCGACCGCTACCAGGACACGATGGGCTTCACGGTTGTCGGACCCGATCAGTTCCTCGGATCGGGGCACCCAGACGGCGCAGAGGACCTGCCGCCTTTCCTCGGCCTGATCCGCTCCGACGACGCCGGTGAGACATGGGATCCCGTCTCGCTCCTCGGGGAGGCGGACTTTCACGTCCTCGAAGCGAGCGGCGATCTCGTTTACGGCTACGGCTCGGACTTCGAGACGCGGAAGCAACGCCTTCTGGTCAGCGCGGATGGCGGGGAGAGCTGGGAGGAGCGTCCGTTGCCCGAGCCAGCCTCGGATCAGGTCACGGAGGAATCGCTCCGCTCGATCGCGATCGATCCCGACGACCCTTCGACGGTCGTCGCCTCCGGGCAGGAGGGGCTCTGGGAGTCAACCGATCAAGGCCGGCGTTGGAACTTTCTCTCGGCGGACCCTGGTCTGCTGGCATGGGCCCAAGCTGACGAGATCGTTCTGGTTACGGACGGCGGCGAGGTCAACGTCAGCGGCAACAGGGGTCGCTCCTGGCAGGCGGTTGGATCAATTGGCGGCGCGCCGGCAGCTTTCGAAGCCACGGGCGACACCCTCTACGCGGCCCTGCATGACGGCACGGTCAAGCAATCAACTGACGGCGGCGCTACCTGGACCGTGCGTTCGGCGCCATGATCGAGCGCCTTCTCCCATCGAGGATTGACCCGGAGTTGATGCTCATGAAGACCCATTCCCTCTCTGTGCGCGGAACGCTCCGGCCATTCTCGATCATTTGGGCGAGAAGTTCTTCTTGCTCTTTTTTCGAGTATCCCTGACATGCCTGCTGACGTTAGACGGTGATTTGGCACCCGTTTGGCACCCGCTGCCAGTTGACGAATTCCGTGAGAAACGACGAAAGCCCGCTGATCAGCGGGCTTCTGCCGATAGCGGGGGCCCGATTCGTTTCTCGCTACGACGCACGAATAGTCGGGCGAACAATGCCTGTCAGGTACGGGCGTCCGCTACTCCTTGCCGCTGTATCGGAGAATCCAGAGGCCGCTGTCGCGGTCGCTCATGAGCAACAACGGCCGCTTGCCGTCGGTCCGGCCGCGCCCCTGGTCGCGGCCGGCGAGCTCGCATTGGCCGGCGCAGACCGGGAACACGCCCCAGAAGTCGATGCCGCCCTCGGGGATGTAGTGGCCGACCTCGCTCAGCCCGCCTGGGCCAAAGGAGGCCACGCGCAGGCCCGCGCTGTAGTACGAGAAGTACGCGAGATCCTTGCCCTTCCGGGGGTCGGTCTTGACCTCGTGCACAGTGAGGTTGCCGAAGCCAGACCGGTATGCCGGGTCCTTGGACTCGGCAACCGCGTAGGTGTCCACGATCGGCAGGTCCGGCTGGCGCGCATTGTGCAGGTTGACGTAGCCCCAGCCGTCGAAGCGCGACTCGGCGGAGATGTTGGCCCCGCGCGTGCCGATCGCCGGCAGGTCGCCGCCGGCGGCGTAGCCCTCTGGGGGCGTGTAGCCGGGCGCGTCATCGAACAGCAGGTGCATCGCGCGGTGGCCGATGCAGACGGCGTGCGCGGTTCCCAGCACGGGGCTCCCCTGGCCGCCGCAGAAGAAGCCGTCCTTGAGCAGGCCGTTGCGGGTGCCCGAGTGGCTCTGGCCGATCAGGACGATCCGGTAGCCGGCCTCCTCGCCGGTGCGGATCTTGTCCGAGAAGAAGCAGGCACCGCGACTGAACACCACGGTATCTGCGCCGGTCGAAGCTGCGCTGGGCACTTCATCGCGGTCGGAGACGCCGTTGGCGTTGTTGTCGCTCGTGCAGCCCGAGCCGCCGAACACCGAGCCGCCCTGCGAGCTGACGCCGCCTTCGGGGATCGGATTGGTGAAGGAGAACTCGCCCCCACCGTACTGGCCGGCGCTCGGTCCGTCGGTGATCTGGAATAGCGTCCGCGTGGGCGAAAAGTCCTCGTCAGTGGAGATCAGCCAGTCGCCGTCCTGGTCGAAGTAGCTCTGATGGCCGTTGCCCTCCGGCTGCGTAAACGCCAGGAACTCCGGGTCGGGGTTGAGGTAGTCGGAGTCGCCGAGGAAGAGCGGATTGGCCGGGTCGTCGATGTTGAGCAGCACCTGCCCGGCGTCCCAGTAGGAGACCGCGACCAATCGTCCGTGCCTCCTCCACGATCGGCCCACCTCGGACTAGGCTGGCCGCCGATGAGAATCGCCTACGTCCTCTACCCAGGGTTCACAGCGCTTGACCTTGTCGGGCCGTACGAGGTCATGAGCCATTGGCCAGGAGCCGAGGTTCGCTTCCTTGCCACCGACCTGTCGCTGGTCCGCGCCGACATGGGCCTCACCGTCTCGCCCACCGACACACCCGAGACCCTGCCTGACCCCGACATTGTCGTAGTCGGCGGCGCGAGCAATCCGATTTCGGTGATGCACGACGAGACATTGCTGCCCTGGGTGCGGCAGGCAGCCGGGACGGCAACCTGGATGGCCTCCGTTTGCACGGGCGCAGGCGTCTATGCCGCCGCCGGCTTACTCGAGGGACGTCGTACAACGACCCACTTCGCATTCCGCGAGAACCTGCGGGCGATGGGGATCGAGGTGGTCGCGGACCGGGTGGTCTTCGACGAGCCGTTTGTGAGCGGCGCTGGCGTATCGGCTGGGATCGACATGGCGCTTGCGCTGACTGCGCGCGTCCATGGCGAGCAGATCGCCAAGGCCCTGCAACTCGGGATCGAGTACGACCCTCAGCCACCATTCGACTCCGGATCACTCGAGAAGGCCGACGCGGCGACGCGGCGGACCGCGCTGCGCCTGGCGCTTGGTGATTACAAGGGCACCGCGGTCGAGATCGCAGGTCACGCCGTGACGGCGCGAGCGCGGCGGCTCGGAGGGGTGCTCCGCCGCCGCTGACCAATGTCACGGACCTCGAGAGCGCATGCCATCACATCGCCCGCGCAGTATCTCGCGATCAGGAGATAGGTGCTTTCCATGCAAAGCACTTAGCCGCTTTTCGTCCTAAGCGCCTAAGGCCGGTTTATGTCCACGCCGTGAGAGTTGCACAGAACAGAAGCACCGAACCGTGAGAGTCCGTTGTCGCTGAGCTCAGGTCAGGTGGGCGACCGCCACATGCGCCACATCGTCGGCCCGTCAGGCGGACGGATCTCGTCGGTCACTTCGAAGCCGTGCCGGAGGTAGAGCTGCTTGTTGCGCTCGCTGGTGGCCTCGAGATACGCCGGCACGCTGTCTCGATCACAGTTCTCGAGCACAGGAGCCATGAGGGACGATCCGAGCCCGCGCCCTTGCCATTGCGGCCTCGTGCCGAGGAGGAAGAGGTAGTAGTGCGGCTCAACCGGGTGCTTCTCCTCCAAAAGCCCGAGGACCTCGAACAGCCGTTCCGCGTATTCCTCTACGGCCTCGCCGAGCACGGGCGGGAGCTCCTCGTCGTCCTCGGCCCCGGGCGGCGCCCATACGGCCGCCGTCACCCCCTCATCGACCGCGTAGAGCTCGTCATACGCAAGGTACGAGTGCGCGACGGCTCCGAAGAAGCCCGGCAGCAGCTCGCGCCGCCTTTTTCCGTCATCGATGATCCACATCAAGACTGGGTCGTCGTAGAACGAGAGCGCCAGCGTGTCAGTGACCGCCGGTAGGTCGCCCGCCGATGCTTTCCGCGCACGGAGCGCCGCCGGGATTGCCGTTCCGTCGACCTTGTCGCTCATTGCACACCTCCCTCGATATGAAGCTGATCGCGCTGTGGCGCGTGCAGCCTACGGTTGGTTTCGACTGTAACGGATGCGCCGTAACGCCAGCAGCTGCTCTTCGTCCGGAGCGCCTACTCCGACAGCCCGGCGGCTTCGAGGGCTTCCTGGCGGTCCGTGTACTCGCTGATGCGATAGAGCCTGCCGCCGCGCAGCTCGCCAGCCCAGAACAAGCGGTCGTCGATGTCGACTCCGCTGCCTTTGCCCCTGCCGCGGAAGCGCATGGCGACAAATGCACAGTCCTCTGCCGGTGTGATCTCGATCTCCTCCGCCTCCCCCAAAAACGGTTCCCAGAACTCAAGGAATCCCTTCAAGTACTCGGCGAATTTCTCCGGGCCGTGATAGGCGGCGTGCTCCTCGACCGGCGTGTACTCCACCTCAGGGTCAAGCTCGACGGAGAACACACTCCAGTCGCGCTCGTTGAACGCGGCAAAGAGTCTCCTCACTCGGTCGGCGATCTCCACGCTCTCCTCCGACATCGCCCGGACAGTATCTCGGGACACCGAATGTGCTGCTTCCCATGCAAACCGCTATAGGGTTCGTCGGCATGCGGCGGCTGTCGGAGATGGGCGGGAAGCGGTTGCCGTTCCTGCGCTGGTCGTTCCTGCGGATGCTCCTGGGAATGAAGAAGCTGACCACCGAGTGGCAGGTCGGGGACGGGCGCGAGCAAGCGCTTAGCGAGCATGTCCTCGCGAATGCTCGTGCGGGGGATGTCGACGACGCGATCCGTGTCATCGACGAGTTTTGCTACGGGCGCAGCTTCATGATGAATGTGGGCGACGAGAAGGGCGAAATCCTCGACGCGGCGATCAGCCGCGCGGCGCCTCAGCGGCTTCTCGAGCTCGGTACCTACTGTGGCTATAGCGCGCTGCGCACCGCGCGGGCAATGCCGGAGGACGCCAACCTGACATCTCTCGAGTTCAGTGCTGACAACGCGAGAATCGCCCGGGGGATTCTGGAGCATGCCGGTGCCGCGGACCGCGTCACCGTCGTCCTCGGAACGATCGGCGATGGCGGCGGCACGATCGCCGCGCTCGAGTCAGAGCACGGCTTCGCAGCCGGGTCGGTCGACTTCGTGTTCATGGACCACGCCAAGGAGGCATACCTGCCCGACCTGGAGCGGATCATTGAACGCGGCTGGCTCCGCGCGGGCGCGGTCGTAGTCGCCGACAACGTCAAGTTCCCAGGCGTCCCCGATTACCGTGAGTTCATGGGCGAGCACGAGGGCCGCGACTGGCGCACCGTGGAGCATGAGGCACACGTCGAGTATCAGTCGGTCATCAAGGACCTCGTGCTCGAATCGGAGTACGTCGGCCCTGCGTAGACCACGGTTCCTGTAGATCTCAGTCGGACCGGCTCGGCATCCGCTTTCCATGCAGAGTAGCTCAGACGCTTTTCGTCTCTATGAAGAAGCGCTTCGTGTCAAGTGGGGTTTGTGATTCGTCGTCAGGGTCCTCTCGAGGTTGTTGGGTATCGAGCAGCGCTCATGTCTCTATGGCCTCCTCGGCGGGAGGATC
>JALZKA010000131.1 GCA_030859475.1 Actinomycetota bacterium | reverse complement strand
GAGCGCCCCGGCGCCGCGACTGGCCAGCGCCCCCTCCACCCTCGGCGACGAGTACGACGTCCTCATCGTCGGCTCCGGTTACGGCGGGTCGATCACCGCGGCGCGGCTCGGATTCGCCAACGCGCAGGCCGGCGGGGAACTGAAGATCGCGGTTCTGGAGCGCGGTGAGGAGCACCCCACGGGGACGTTTCCCGAGACCCAGCAGGAGTTCACCAGGATCATCCGCACCGCCCGCAACCCGCTCGGCTGGTGGGACATCCCCCGCTTCAAGACGATCGACGTCCTCCAGGGAAACGGGCTCGGCGGCACCTCGCTGAACAACATGAACGTCGCGATTGTCCCGGATCGCGAGGTTTTCCTCGAGTCATGGCCCGCGGCGATCCGCGACGAGGTCGGCGCCACCGAGGACGGCGTCGGCGCCCTCGACGATTACTACGGGCGCGCGAAGGCGATGCTGGGCGCCGTCCCCTATCGCGACGGCGAGGACCTGCCGAAGACCCGGGTCTTCGATGAGATCGCCGCCGAAGCCGGCACGGAGGCCACGGCGCTCTGCATCGTCGTCAGCAAGGAGGACCGCACCACGCGCTTCGGCGTCGAGCGCACCCGCTGCACGAACTGCGCGAATTGCGGGAGCGGCTGCAACGTCGGCGCCAAGAACACGCTGATGACCAACTATCTGCCGATGGCCGCCCACTACGGCGTGGAGCTCCATCCCCGGGTCGAGGTGGAATACGTGACGAAGGCGAACGGCGGCTGGATGGTCGCCTGCGCACAACTCGGCGGGCCCAAGGGGACGATTCGCACTCCTCGGCAGATCAAGGCCCGGCGCGTGATCCTGTCGGCGAACAGCCTGGGCTCGAGCGGGATCCTGCTGCGCTCGGCGGCCGAGGGCCTGCGGCTCTCACGCCGGCTGGGCAAGAACTTCTCCGGCAACGGCGACAACTTCGGCATCGCCTACAACACCGATCGGGTCACCGAGGCGCAGGGGTTCGGCACGCGCACCGACGAGCGCTCCGAGCTGCGGCCCGGGCCAAGCATCACCTCCGTGATGCGCTTCGGCGACGAGCAGAGGGATCTGCGAAAGCGCTACACGGTCGAGGATCTGACCTGCTTCGGCCCGCTCGTAGACGTGCTTCGGACCTCCCTCGCGGGCTTGGCCACGACCAGCTACCGCGACTGGCGCAGGGACAAGCTGAAGCGCTGGCGCAAGGACGTTCGCTGGGGCACGGACGGCGCCCTCAACCACTCGCTCGGGTTCCTGCTGATGTGCCACGACAACTCCGACGGGGAGCTGATGCTTGACAGCAAGGGAGCGGTGCGAGTCAACTGGCCCGGCGCGACGACCGAGCAGGTGTATGAGGACATCGACGACCTCCTCCGGCCCGCGGTGGAGGCGATCGGAGGCACGTACATGAAGAACCCGCGCTGGGGGACCCGGTTCCTCGGGAACCATCTGGTCACCGCGCACCCGATCGGCGGCTGCTGCACGGCGGACTCCGCCGACTACGGGGTCGTCGATCACGCCGGCCGCGTCTTCGACGCCGACGGCGGTTTCCACGACGGCCTCTACGTCTCCGACGGCTCGGTCCTCCCTCGTGCCCTGGCCGTCAACCCGCTGCTGACGATCTCGATGTTCGCCGAGCGGGCGGCCGAGCACCTGCGCGGGGAGCTCGGTTTGCCGCCCTACGATCCGGTGGCCGAGCGCGACGACAGGTAATACTCGGTCCCCTCCTCACGAAGCCATGCCACCAGAGCTCACCCTCCACATCCTCGCCATGTCGCATCCGTGCATGACGGCCGAGGCGGCCCTGCGCCGCAAGGATCTCGAATACGAGCGCGTGGTTCTCTCGCCCGGCCCTCACACCGAGGAGATGGCGAAGATCTATGGCGCCGCGCGGACGACCGTTCCCGGCCTGCTGGTCGACGGCGAGCCGGTGCACGGCTCGACGGCGATCCTCCCCCGGCTCGAGGAGATCAAGCCCGATCCTCCCCTCTATCCCGATGGGCGCGCCGACGAGGTCCGCGAGGCCGAGCTGTGGGCCGATCGGGAGCTCCAGGACCTCGGGCGCCGCTTGACCTGGGGCGGGCTTCGCTTTCGCCCGGAAGCGATGGGCACGTACGCCGGCGGCGAGCCCCTCGACCCGGCGGGAGTCGACTTCGCGTTGAAGTTCCTGCACGGCACCTGGAACTACCACAAGATCACGGCGGAGCGGCTGGCCAGCGACCTGACCGGTTTGCCCGAGAAGCTCGCGCACGTCGAAGCGCTTGCTGACGACGGCCTGATCGGGGGCGAGGACCCCAATGCGGCCGACCTGCAGATCGGGGCGACGATCCGAATCCTGCTGACCGTTCGCGACTTGGAGGAGCACCTTGCCGACACCGCGGGAGAGCGAATCGCTCGGCGCTGGTTCTCCGAGTACAGCGGCGAGATCCCGGCCGGGGCGTTCCCGGCGGGCTGGGTGCCGGCGGCGGCCTGACCATTTCGTAGGCCGAGGGGGCGAACACGAGCCGCTGCGCCCTCTCCAGGGCATGGAAGACGCAAGCCACCCCCAGGTTCCGCCGTCCCTCGTCCACTCGTTCGTGACGGAGCTGTTGCGAACCGGGCTGATGCTCACCGACACCCTGGCGACGCTGCTCGAGGACATGCCAGAGGACTCGTTCCCGGGCGAGGACTCGGGTGAGGTCGTGCTCGAGATGCTCTGCGGGACACTGCAGCCCGTCGCGGACATGGCCGGGGCCGAGACGCTCGAGGATTTCTCGGATCTACTCGTCGAGGTCCGCGACCAGTTCCTCACCCACCTGCGCATGGCGGCGGAGCTATCGCGCCGAGACGCGCCGCCGGTCTAGCGCCAAACGCAGGCTCTGCATCGTTGCGGCCGGCCGCTCGGCGAGGTCCGCCCAGGTCACCGGGAAGACCTCGTAGCCGCGAGCAATCAGGTCGGCCCTACGGCGCCGGTCCGCGACAAAACGGTCGCGCGACGAGTGATAGCGGTACCCGTCGACCTCGACGACAAGGCGCTCCGACCGGTAGAGGAAGTCGACCCGGTAGCGGCCGATGTGGGCCTGAGTCGCGTCCGGCGTGAGGCCACTGGCGATCATCAGCTCCAGGCAGCGGGCCTCCGCGTGGGAGTGGGTGACGAGGTGGCCGAGCCTTCGGTCGAGTTCGGCTCGCAATGCCTTTGCACCGCCTCGCATCGGGTGACGGTCGAGGGTGGCGGTCAGCGACGCGTCGGTGACCAGGCGCTTGACCCGGGCCTCGTTGAGCACGGCACGGAACTCCCGCGAGGGGTCGCTCCCGGCGATGTCGAGAACCGTCAACGAGGGAGAGGTGATCGGCAGCCCCTGATGGCGACGGAGCTCGGAAGCGTGGAGCGAGCTCAAGCTCAGCACTCGAACGCCGGGTAGGGATCGCTGCTTGCGACCAACGACTACCACTTCCAAAGGCTCCTCTTGATCTGAACGCATCTCCCAGAGGCGACCAGCGGTTCTACGACCAAGCATCGCCCTCGGCGCGCACGCGAAGACTGCCGCGCATTCACCCGCGAGGGATGGCCGTGCCGTGTGCCCGACGAGGTACACGCCGGCGTGAACGACGTGTAGTCGACCCTTACGAATGCGCGCATCGATCATCGTCTGGGTAAACCCGAGCGCTAGCAGCTGCCGGCGCGTCACAATCCCGTGCTGACGACTTGCGGTCGTCGCCAGATCCCAGTCGAGTTTCCGCAATAACCCGTCCATACGACAGGTAAGTGCGGAAACTCGCGGAGTTCGCCCCCCCTTACCTCCTCGCGGCGAAGAACTCCCGGAGTTGCGTGGCCGCCTCGTCCTCGCACAGGCCACCGGCGACCTCCGGACTGTGGTTGAGCGCAGGCTCGGCCAGGACGTCCATGACGCTCCCTGCCGCGCCTGCCTTGGGGTCGGTGGTCGCGTAGATCACGCGCGGCACCCGGGCCAGGACGATCGCCCCGGCGCACATCGGACACGGCTCGAGGGTCACGTAGAGCGTGGTGAGCGGCAGGCGCCATCCACCCAGGACAGCGGCAGCCTGACGGAGCGCCAGCACTTCGGCATGCGCGGTGGGGTCCTGGCGTAGCTCGCGCTCGTTGCCGGCGGATGCGATGACATCGCCATCCCGCGCGAGCACCGCGCCGATCGGCACGTCACCGTGCGCCGCCGCACGATCGGCCTCCTCGATCGCCAGGAGCATCAGCTCCCGGTCCCGATCGGTGAAGCGCTGGGGGGCCGCCAGGATCTACGTCGTCCGGACGATGTAGACGCCGCAGGGAGAGTGATGGGAGATCTTGTTGGGAACGCTGCCGAGCAGGAAGCGGCGGGCGCCCGTCATCCCCTTGTTGCCGACCACGATCAGGTCGGCCCCGACCTCCTCGGCGACGTCGAGGATTGCATCCGCCGGCTCGCCCTCACGGGCATGGGTGTTGGTCGTGATGCCCAGCCCGGCGGCGACGGACTCGGCCGCTGCGAGGTTGAGGTTCACATCCTCCCGCGGGCCCACGGCGTAGGCCACGTCGCCTGGGACGTCACTGGTCTCCGCCTTCAAGCGCTCCGATGGCACCGGCTCGAAAGCGCTGACCACCTCGAGCGAGGCTCCGGTCGCCTTGGCCAGCTCCGCCGCGTGCTGGACGGCGATCGCAGCCGTGTCCGATCCGTCTGTGCCGACAACGATGCGCTTGAACAAGGGAACCCTCCTAGAGCGGTGCTATGACCCATCAACGTGTGCGCGCCATACTAACCCGGTGCAGCGAAGCTGGACGATCTCCGTCGCGATTCTCGTCGTTTGCCTGCTGGCATCGATGGTGATCGCGATCACCAAGCTGACCTGACCCGGCCGGCATAGACTGACCGCCCATGGCAGAGGTGCAGACCGTCACCGGGCCGATCGAGGCAGCCGATCTTGGCGAGACCCTGATCCATGAGCATCTGGTCGCGCGGGACGAGGCGGTCATGATCCAGTTCCCGCAGATGGGAACGGTGCGTGAAGGCCCCGTCAAGGCGGTCACCCACGCCGAGGCCGAGGACGTCGCCGGCGAGGCGGCGCAGGATGCCGTCGAGCGCGGCGTCCGGACCATCTGCGATCCATCGGCCCTCTTCCTGGGACGCGACGTTGGCCTGATGAAGCGGGTCAGCGAGCGCACCGGCCTCCAAGTCGTGCCCTGCACCGGGATCTACACCTACGACCACCTCCCCACCGCCCTCGTGAGCCGCGACGCCGA
>JALZKA010000049.1 GCA_030859475.1 Actinomycetota bacterium | reverse complement strand
CAGTTCTGACCCTGTGGCCAGGGAGGCTATCGTCTCGGCTGCGGCGAGCTTCATGGGGAGGTTGATCTCCTCGGCCCCCGAGAGGAGGGCTCCGCGGAAGATGCCTGGGTAGCCCAGGACGTTGTTGACGCTGGCGCCGTCGGCGGCGAATGCGGCGCCGGCCTCGAGCGCGGCCGTGGGTGTGATCTCCGGATCCGGATTGGTCAGCGCGAAGACGACCTGGCCCTCGCGCACGTGCTCCGGCGTGATCAGGCCCGGCTGACCCGTCGTCGCAACCACGATCCTCGCCCCGGCCATTACCTCGTCGAAGGAGGCGGATTCGATCCCGCGGGCCCTCGCGCGCTCGTGCGAGCGCTCATCGGGATCCGACGCGATGACGCGTGAGGCGCCGGCCTCGACCATCAACGCGGCGATGCCGAGCCCGGCCGCGCCAAGGCCGACCTGGCCGACCGTCGAATCCTCCAGCTTGATCCCGACCTGGTCACAGGCTGCAAGGGCGGCGGCCAATGTGGCGACCGCGGTGCCGTGGACGTCGTCGTGCATGACCGGAATGTCGAGCGCCTCGATCAACCGGGACTCGATTTCGAAACAGTCCGGGACCTTGATGTCCTCGAGGTGGATGGCCCCGAAACCCGGAGCGATGCGGAGGACCGTTTCGATGAACTCCTCCGGATCCTCGGTGTCGATCAGGATCGGCATCGCGGAAATCCCGGCCATCTGGCGGTAGAAAAGAGCCTTCCCCTCCATCACCGGCATCGAGGCGACGGCCCCGATGTTGCCGAGCCCCAGGACACGAGTTCCGTTGGTGCAGATCGCGACGGTCCGGCCGATCATCGTCAGCCGGTTCGCCAGCTGCGGGGACTCCGCGATCGCAGTGCATACCCGGGCGACCCCGGGGGTGTAGATGTCGCGCACCTGCTGGAGGGTCGTGACCGGATTGCGCACCTCGATCGCGAGCTTGCCGCCTTCGTGCGCAAGGACGGCCCGGTCGTGGAAGGAGATCACGCTCACGCCGTCCAGGGCCTCGAGCGCGTCCCTGACGCGGATTGCCTGGTCGTGGTCTCGCACCTCGACGGAGATCTCGCGGATCGAGCGGTCGCGGCCGACCTGGACGGTGACGACATCGCCGATCAGGCCCAATGAGTCGGCGATCGTCTGGCAGACCCGCGCCAGCTGCCCGGCGACGTGCGGCTGCTCGAGCCGGTAGACGTAATCGACTGCCATCGCGCGATCGTAATGCCAAATACTCTGAGGAACGCGTGTTTCCCCTGAACCCCCCGAACGTGCTGACGGTGCTGCGCATCGTGGCGGTCCCGGTGGTGGTGGTCGCGCTTCTTGTCGAAACGCCGCAGGGCGACGTGATCGCCGCCGCGGTGTTCGCATTGGCGGCTCTGACCGACGGGCTCGACGGCTACATCGCCCGGCGCCGCAAGCAGATCACGACGTTCGGGAAGCTGATGGATCCCCTCGCGGACAAGCTGCTGATCACGGCGGCCCTGGTCTCGCTGGTCTCGCTTGACAGGCTGGCCGCGTGGGTCGCGATGGTCATCATCGCGCGTGAGTTCGCGGTCACCGGGCTGCGCTCCGTGGCGGCCGAGCGGGGGGCTGTGATCTCGGCAAGCTGGCTGGGCAAGGTCAAGACCGGGCTTCAGGTGCTGGCGATCTTCGCCGTGATCGCATTCGAGCCGACTCCACTTTGGGTCGACCTATCCGTCTACGCGGCGGTGGCGATGACGGTGATCTCCGGCGCCGACTACTTCTTCGGCCTGCGCCGCCACATGGAAGCGGGAGTCGAGCCCGGAGCAGCCAAGACTGAGCCCGGCTAGGGCGCGACGGGCGCCTCCAGCCATTCGCGCTGGGTCATGTGGTGGCGCGAGTGCGCGCCCGTGGCGATCTCGTCCAGGACCTCGCTGATCAGCCCGGAGCGCTCGGCGACGACGGTGTGGCGGTGGATCGTCTCCAGGTTCTCCTGGCGGGCCAGCAAAAAGCCGCCGTCGCGCAACCCGGGATAGGCCTCGGCAACCGCCCGGACCATCTCCCGCACGACGTCTTCGACGAACCGGGGGTTGCGGTGTGCCTTCTCGACCACGCTGGCCTCGTCGTTTCGCTTCATCAGCTCGTAGATCTCCGACGACATCGATTGCTCGACGATGTGGAGCAGGTCGGGTGCGTCGATTACGACTTCAACGCCCTCGGGCCGTCCGAGGTGGAGCTCGCCGATGCCCCTCTGGTTGTGGGTCGCGACCGGGACCGCGTCGAAGATACGCTCGATCTCGCCAGGCTCGAAGCCGTCCGCCTCCAGCCGCTTGCGAGCCCGGACGGCCAGCTCCTCCTGGGCGCACGGGCAGGCGGTCATGCCGTGCGCTTCGACCCCCGTCAGCGTCCGGGTTCCGCGCTCGGAGGCAACCGCCGTTCCATGAAGCTTGTAGATCTCCTGGCTCGGGGTCCCGGATTCCGGCGCCGTCACCGTCTCCGGGTAATGCGCCTGGATGCTGACCTCGGCGCGCAGGCCCGCCTGTCGCTCCCGAACCTGTTCGGCGACCTGGGCGGCAAGCTCTTCAGCTCGCATGCTCTGGCTCTCGACCGCGCCTGCGATCGCCTCGTTGACGATCTCCTCGAAGCGCGACATGTGGACGCCCGCCTGCTGCGGGTGCAGGTCGACGAAGCACTCCATCTCGGCGAAGAAGAGCTTTCCACCGACGCGAATCACCTTCTCGACGCCACGCACGCCGACCCGGGTGAGGCTGACCTCCGTTTGTGGCTTGCCGGCCTGGACGTCGCGAGGCGGCTGCGCCAACACCGGACCTTGGTCACTCATCAGCCCAGGGTAGCTCCCCAGGCTTATACTCCCCGGCGTTCGCGGGCCTAGTTGGAGGAAGGGACCGGGTCGGGTTGTCCGAGAAGGCACAGGTCTTGTTGACCGAGGAGGGCGCTTCAGAATCCGCGCAGAACGGAGCGGATCCGCACCCGAGCGTCGCCGCGCTCTCCGACTCCGAGGAGCTCGGCGGCCTGATCGCCCTTGGCCGGGAGCGGGGGTACTTGACCTTCGAGGAGATCTCCGGCACGCTCGAGGAAGTCGAGGTCACCAAGGAGCAGGTTCGCGACCTGCACGCGTACTTGATCGAGCACGGGGTCGACGTGATCGCGGCCGACGGCGTCAGCGCCTACAAGGAGGCAAGGGGGGACGCGAACGGCGCAGGGCCAAAGAAGCCTGAGCTCGATCTGACGGTTGAGCCCAGCCTGGATTCGCTGCGGCTGTACCTGCGCTCGATCGGCCGGGTCGAATTGCTGACCGCGGACCAGGAGGTGGAGCTGGCGAAGCGGATTGAGCGCGGTGACATGGCCGCCAAGCGCCACATGGTCGAGGCCAATCTCCGATTGGTCGTCTCGATTGCCAAGGGCTACCTCGGCCGGGGCCTGGGCTTCCTCGACCTGATTCAGGAGGGTTCGCTGGGTCTGATCAGGGCGGTCGAGAAGTTCGATTACCGCCGCGGCTACAAGTTCTCGACCTACGCCACCTGGTGGATCCGCCAAGCGGTGACCCGGGCGATCGCGGACAAGGCGCGCACGATCCGGATCCCCGTCCACATGGTCGAGAAGCTCAATCGCGTCACGTTCGTGGAACGGCAGCTCGTCCAGCGCCTGGGGCGCGAGCCCGAGCCGGCCGAGATCGCCGCGGAGCTTAAGATCACCGTCCGCGATGTTCGCGAGATCCTGCGCGTTGCGCAGATGCCCATCTCGCTGGAGAAGCCGGTCGGGGACGAGGACGAGTCCGAGCTGGGCGACTTCGTGGCGGACGAGACGGTGGAGAGCCCGTTCGAGGCGGCGACGGAGAACCTCCAGCGAGCGGACGTCCAGCGTGCCCTGGACGCGCTTCCCGAGCGCGAGCGGCAGGTAATCGAGCTGCGGTATGGCCTGCGCGGCCATGAGCCGCTCACCCTGGAGGAGGTCGGGCGTGCGTTCGGGGTCACCCGTGAGCGGATCCGGCAGCTCGAGAACGCCACCCTGCGCAAGCTCAAGCAGCTGCCCGAGGCCCAGGGCCTGCGGGAATCGGGCTGAAAAGCGCTCCTGACCCCCCGCGGGCGCTTTCGTTTCGGCTTATCTGGACGTTTGTTGGAAATCCATGTTTAGAGCACAGGGGGGCTGGGCAAACGAGTTGCAGAGGGACTCGCGATCGCGACCCCCTCGGCGGGAACTCCCTGAGCACCCCCGTCCAAGCCATGACGGGCCGCCAGTCCCCCCGGGCGGCCCGTCTGCTTTTTGCGAATCCGTCAGTGCGAGAAGCGGGCCGCCCCTCCCCCCGGGGCGGCCCGTTTCACGTTCCGCCACCGGCGCGGCCGCGGAGCAGCTCCATGCTTCAGCAGGTGGACGGATGTTTGCGACGGGCTCTGGCGGTTAGCCGTCATTGCAGTACCAACGATCGAAGGAGGCGCGCATGAACGACACACCAAGGAACACGGACGACGCCAAGGGCCGGGTCAAGGAAGCGGCAGGGAACCTGACTGGCGACGACGACCTCGAGCGCGAGGGCAAGGTCGACCAGGCGGCCGGCACGGTCAAGGACGTCGCCGACTCCGCGAAGGACAAGGCGGAGGACGCGATCGACGGAGTGCGGGACCGCGTCAACCGCTGACCTTGAACGAGTCCGGCGGGCCGTCCTGTTTCGGCCCGCCGGCTCGTTTGCTTTCTGCCGATTGGTCCGGCCGCTCATGAGCGACCCGCTTGAAGGTGACTTCGCCGGGACTGCTGACGAACGCCTTCAAGCGATCGCCTCGAGTGAGTCCCGCGGCTTCGAATGCCCGCTTCGGTATCGCAATCTGACGATTACCTGAAACGCGGGTCTGGCCTCGCGTCCAAGTTCCTCTGCTCACCAGCCTCGACGGCTCCGCCTCATCCAACTCAGCTGACTCGAAATGGGGGAGGTGAGACTCGAACTCACTCAGCGCTAAGGCACCGACTTTACAGGCCGGCCCGGCTCTCCAGACTCCGGCGCTCCCCCGGCCGCCGCCGGATTCTAGAGGCCGCCCCACGACCGCTTCCAGAAGCGGTGACGTGGGCTCTATCTCGAATTCCGAGTACCTCCCCCCGCCGAGCGTGAGACATGCGGTCGCTTCCAGCTCCATGGCGGGGATGCCACCGCCGACCATCTCCGAAAGCCGGCGTCCGCGCTCGGGTTGATTCAGGGTCGTTACGAAGTTGGCGCAAATTCGAGGAGGCCGTGGGTCAGCCCGCGCCCGCCGCCGGCTGCGAGACCAGCCGCGACATGACGATCTGCGACCGGGTTCGCTCGACCCGGCCGTCGCGCTGAAGCTCGACGATCAATCGTTCGAGGTCGCGGTTGTCCTCCGTGCGCACGCGGGCGATCGCGTCGGCCTCGCCGGTCACGCTCCAGGCCTCCACCACCTCCGTGTGCCGGCGCAGGGTCTCTGCCACCGCGTCCAGGGACGTGCCCGGCCGGCAGAACAACTCGACCAGTGCCTCCGTGTGCCAGCCGAGCGCGCCGTGATCGACGATCGCCGTGAAGCCTTCGAGTGCCCCCTGCGCCATGAGCCGATCCACCCGGCGCTTCACCGAAGGCGCCGAGAGGCGTACTCGCGACCCGATGTCACCGAACGTGCGCCGTCCGTTTTCCTGCAGAAGCGCAAGAATTTTGCGATCTGTAGCGTCCATTGACTTAGATTGTTACGTATTCCGGCTTCAAAACGGCATTGACGTCTCACTCCGGGGGGCGTACTCTGATCGGGATGCTCGCTTACCCGAAGCTCGCCCGGGTCCTCTTCGACGAGTCGCACTCCGAGGCATGGACGATCCGCGGCGATGTCGCTCGACGCATGCAACCGGCGCATCCGGCGGACTCCTCGCTGGCTGCCGCCGCATCCGCCCTGACGGAACGCGACTTTGAAGCGGCCGCCCACCTGGAGGGCCCGATTGACGCCGACGCCCTCGCCGGCGCGGACGTGCTCGTGCTCGCGCACCCGTCCGATCCGAAGTGGGAGGCGACAACGGGGTCCGGGGAGCCGCGCCTGACCGATGCCGAGATCGATGCGATCGAGGGCTTCGTCTCAGCCGGCGGTGGGCTGATTGTCCTTGGGGAGACCGAGCAAGACAAGTACGGCAACAACCTGAACGAGCTGCTGGCCCGGTTCGGAATGCGGATCGCCAACGAGACGGTGCAGGACTACGAGCACAACCACGGCGCCCCGACCTGGGTCCTCGCCGAGTTGGCGGATTCCCGGCCAGACAGCGGGGCCGACCCGCTGGTGGGCGTCGCCGAGGCGTGCTTTTACCGCGCCGGGACGCTCGAGTGCCGAAACGGCAGCCGTGTCCTTGCCCGCGCCCGCGAAACAGCCTCACATCCGGGCGCGGCCCTCGCCGCAATCGCCCGACATGGCAAGGGACGGGTTGCGTGCCTCGCGGACTCCGACCTCTTCGGGGACGATTGCATTGCCGAGCTCAGCCACGCTCAGCTCTGGCTGAACCTCGTCTACTGGGTGTCGGAGGGCCGCTTTCGCCGGCCGGGCCCAAAGCTCGAAGCGCCCCTTACCGGAGACCCTGCGTGGCTCGAGCTGAAGCTCGCGGCGCAGGAGCTTCGCCTGCGGCAGAAGCCCGACGGTTCGATCGACGCCGCGGATGGGGATTCACCTCGCCTGCGGGAGCTGGTCGAGACCATCGCCCGCTCGGCGGTTGAGCTGAAGCCGCGCTTTCCCCATCAGCACGCGTACATAGACGCGCTTTGTGCCGACCTGGTGGCCTGGGCCGACGGCGGCTTCGAACGGCCCGACTTCGGCGCGTCGATGGAGGCTTTCCGCCCGGAGCTGGACCGCCGTGACGGCATCACCCACCTCGTCGTGTTCCCCATGTATAAGCAAAACGCGTCACGGGACACGTGCTTTGAGGCACTCCTGGTGCGGGTGCCCTGGCCTGACTGGATCGCGGAGATCGAGTCCCGTTACGACAACCGGAAGTTCGTCCCCGTCGAGCTGCTCGACTTCACCCCCGGGTACGACAGCGAGTGCGCCGTGCTGTTTCCGGAGACATTCTCGTTCGCCGAGCGGCCGGCCGAATACCACTTCGGTGCGATCTTCTGCGACCGCGAGGCGGAGCGGCTACGCCGAGTGGGCTCCGCGGCCGCTGAAGCCTTGCGTCTCAACCTGCCCCCTGATGCGGCGGCCCTCCTTGCCTCTCCCCAGCTGTCGCGTGACACTTTCATCCTCTGGGATCTGCTCCACGACCGCACCCACATGCGCGGGGAGCTGCCGTTCGACCCCTTCATGATTCGCCAGCGCAGCCCTTACTGGATGTACGCGCTGGAGGAGCTGCGCTGTGATTTGACCGCCTTCGCCGAGGCGCGCACCCTCGAGCGCGAGGGCTTCGCGTTCGCGCGCCACCTCCAATACGCGGTCATCTTCGACCGCATGTTTCGCTTCCCGCTGACGGGCGACCGCGTGCGCAATTACGACGGCCTCGGCGGACAGCTCCTCTTCGCCTTCCTGCACCGAGAGGGCTATCTGAACTGGTCAGACAGCCGCTTGGAGGTTGACTGGAAGCGCGTGGGGGAGGGTGTCGAGGCTCTGCGCGCGCGGATCCAGAACCTCTACCGGACGGGCATCGATCGGCCGAAGCTGAACCAATGGACGGCGGCGCACGACCTCGTCGCCGAATACGTCCCGGCGGCCGAGTTTTCCGTGTGGGCCAAGGACCGCCGCGTGCTGCCGGACGTGGGTGAGCCGAGGGAGCTCGTCGACCTCGTTCGCGATGACGAGTTCCCGCTCTCCTTGTTCTTCACCCAACTCGCTCCGCGGCTGGAGCCGGCGCTGGCGCGGGCGGCCCGAAGATGAACGACCTAGAGGGCAAGATCGTCGCCATTGCCGGCGCCGCGGGCGGCCTCGGACCGACCGTCGCGGCACGTCTGGCCGCGGGGGGCGCCACGATCGCCGCTACGGACGTGGAGCAGGGACGCTTGGAGGACCTGGCCCAGACGCTTGACCTTCCGGACGACCGCTTTGACGCTCGCGCGGTCGACCTGCTCTCCGAGAAAGCCGCCGGCGAATGGGCCAACGCCCTGGCCCAGCGCTTCGGCAGGATCGATTGCCTGCTTCACCTGGTCGGTGGCTGGAAGGGGGGCGAGCCGCTCGCCACCGCGCCGCTCGCCGACTACGAGTGGCTCCACGACCTGCTGGTCCGGACGCTCCAGCACGCGACCCGGGCGTTCCATGACCACTTGGCGCACGAGGGTGGCCGTTTCGTCTTGGTTTCATCGACCCAGGCGCAGAGGCCCGAGGGGACCAATGCCGCCTACGCCGCAACCAAGGCCGCCGCGGAGACATGGACGCTCGCGCTGGCCGACTCACTCGCGGATGCGGGGGCGACCGCCAATATCGTCGTCGTGAACGCGATCCTCACCCCGCAGATGCGCGAGCGGTCCCCCGACAAGCCCTTCAGGACGTTCACCTCCGCCGAGGACATCGCCGAGGCGATCGCCTACCTGTGCTCGCCCGCCGCCGCGAAGATGAACGGGGCCCGGCTTGAGTTGCATCCGTAGGCCGCCAATCCGATGAGGAACTTCGCCTCCGACAATCACGCCGGCGCTCACCCGGACGTCCTCGAAGCGCTGGCCGAAGCCAACGACGGGCGGGCGGGTGCGTATGGCAACGATGCGTGGACGGAGCGCGTCGAGGAGCTGTTCCGCAGGCATTTCGGAGCTGACGCCCGCGGCTTTCCCGTCTTCAACGGCTCCGGCGCCAATGTCGCGGTCATCGATGCGCTTACCCGTGGCTTCGAGGCGGTGATCTGCACGGACATTGCCCATCTGCACGTCGATGAGTGCGGCGCTCCCGAGCGGATCGCCGGCGCCAAGCTCTACACGGTTGCGGCCAGGGAGGGCAAGCTCCGGGCCGGCGACCTGGATCGCTGGGAGTCCCGCCGCGGCGATGATCATCACGCCCAGCAACGGGTCGTATCGATCACGCAGGCGACGGAGCTCGGCACGGTCTACAGCGCCGAGGAGACCAGCGCGATCGCCGAGCGCGCCCACGAGCTCGGCATGCTCCTGCACGTGGACGGGGCGCGGCTGGCGAATGCCGCAGCGTCGCTCGACGTGTCGCTCGGCGAGCTGACGACCGACTGCGGGGTCGACGCCCTGTCCTTCGGGGCAACCAAGAACGGGCTCGCCTTCGGCGACGCGGTGGTGTTCCTGCGTCCCGAGCTCGCCGACGGCTTCGAGTTCGTCCGCAAGCAGCTCGGGCAGCTCGCGTCGAAGATGCGCTTCGTCTCAGCGCAGCTGGAAGCGCTGCTGGAGGGTGAGCTGTGGCTCCGGAACGCGCGCCACGCCAACGCGATGGCCGCGCGGCTTGCCGAGGCGGTCGCCGAGCTCCCGGAGGTCCAGGTCCTCTACCCGGTGGAGGCAAACGCGGTGTTTGCGACCCTTCCGGTTGCGGCAAGCGAGCGCCTCCAGGCCGAGCTGGCGGGCGACCCGCCGTTTTACGTCTGGGACGAAGAAACGGGGGCCGTACGCTGGATGTGCGCGTGGGATACAGAGCCCTCTGACGTGGACAAGCTCGCTGCTGCGGTTGAGGCGGCGGTAACCTGACCGCCAGCGCCCGGATAGCTCAGCAGGTAGAGCACTTCCATGGTAAGGAAGGGGTCGCCGGTTCGAATCCGGCTCCGGGCTTTGCCCCGAGGCGGCCCCCTCCGGGTCGGTGCGGGGCCGCTATCCTTTCGGCACCTCGCGCCTCGGCGCAGAGGTCTTTTTTTCGTACGGGCTCATCGACGACGATCTGATCAGGAGAGCGAATGGCTCGCGGAGACGTCCGAATCGCTGTAACCCTCGCTTGCGAGGAATGCAAGCGACGGAACTACCAGACCAACAAGTCCAGGCGCAACACGCCGGAACGAATCGAGATGCGCAAGTACTGCCGCTGGTGCGGCAACCACACCGCGCACAAGGAAACGCGCTGAGCCGGGCGGCTCAAGTCGAGTAGTGGCCAAGTCCAGGGCACAGCGAAAGGCCGAGCAGCGCAAGCGCCAAGCCGCGAGACAGCAGGGTGGTGCTGAGGCCGAGGCGAAGGCGCAGCACGACACGCAGGTACCGGAATCGGCGGAGGTGGTCGAGGCCGAGCTCGCCGAGCGTGGCGCCGACCTCGATCAGCTCAAGGGCGACCCGGGCGACGCTGAGGCGGCCGCTCCCGCGCCCTCCCGCGGCGAGACCGCCCCGGCGCGGTCGGAGCCGCAAGCCGAGCCGGCCGAGCCCAGGCAGAGCCGCCGCGAGCTGCGCCGCCTCGAGAAGGAGCGCCGCGAGGCGGCAAAGGCTCAGGTCGAGCGCCGCAAGCCACGCGAAGCTCCTGTGGAGCGCGAGCGCGGCAGGGTCCTCGGGTTCTTCGTGTCCTGCGTCGCGGAGCTCCGCCGCGTACAGTGGCCTACTCGCGACACGTTGATCCAGGCCTCCGCCGTCACCGTCGTCTTCATCACCGTCGCCGCCGCGTACCTGGGCGTGCTCGACGCCGCCTTCAACTGGGTCGTCAACCGGATCATCTAGGCCGACCCGGGTCCCGTCGCCAAATCCCAAAGAGAGCTGAGAGCCAAAGAGCAATGTTTCGCTGGTACGTGATCAACACTTATTCCGGGCACGAGAAGAAGGTCAAGAACAACCTCGAGCACCGGGTCGAGACAATGGGCGCGAGCCAACGCGTGCGCCAGATCGTGGTGCCCACCGAGCAGGTCCAGGAGATCAAGGACGGCCAGCGCGTGTCGGTCGAGAAGCGCACGATGCCCGGCTACGTCTTGGTCAACATGGAGATGACCGACGACGCCTGGAACCTGGTGAAGAACACGCCGGGCGTCACCGGTTTCGTCGGCTCGCGCAACAAGCCGGTGCCGCTCTCCCAGCCCGAGGTGGATCGCCTGATGCACCGCGAGACCGCCGAGCGGCCCCGCGCCCAGGCTCAGTTCAAGGTCGGCGAGTCGGTCAAGGTCATCGCCGGCGCGATGTCGGACTTCTCGGGCGAGATCGCCGAGATCAACGAGGACGCCCAGCGGCTCAAGATCCTGGTCTCGATCTTCGGCCGCGAGACGCCGGTCGAGGTCGGCTACGACCAGGTGAAGAAGGTCGCGTAAGCGCCGGGCGCTTATATGACGGCGCCCGCCCCCACCATCCTCGCCCAGATCACGGACCCGCACATCCGCCTTGATGACGGTGGGCTCTCAGCCGCGGGGCTGTCCGCGGCGGTTGACGCGGTCATGGCTCTCGCCACCTCCCCGGACGCCGTCATCGTCACCGGCGATCTGGTCGACCATCCCGGCCGGGCGGAGTACGAACTGGTCGGGGAGCTGCTGGCCCCCTTCGGCGTACCCGTTCACGTCCTTGCCGGAAACCACGACGATCGGGATGCCTTGCGCGCAGCGTTTCCGCTCGGCCCGGCCGATCCGCGTGCCGCGTATCGCTACGCCGCTACCGTTCGGGAACTGGCCCTGATCGGTTTCGACACCACGATCCCCGGCCACGTCGAGGGCGCCACCGACGACGAGGGGATCGCGTGGCTCGATGAGCAGCTCGGGGCCCGCCCCGAGACGCCGACCGTGCTCGCGATGCACCACCCACCGATCGCGACGGGAAACCGCGCGATCGATTGGATCGGGCTCGGGGATAGCGACCGACTGCGGATCAGCGCTTTGCTGGCCCGTCACCCCCAGGTCCAAAGAGTGATTTGCGGGCACGTCCACACGACCGTCTTCGGCACCGCCGGAGGCTGCCCCGTTGTGGCCTGCGCGGGCACCGGCTACCAGCTGCCGTTCGCGATCCCGGGCGGCGAGGACCTCGAGCTGGTGGCCGGGCCAGGCGCGATCGCGCTCCACGTGCTGGCCGACGGCGCGCTCACAACGCACGTGCGATCCCTTCGGGCCTGACGCTGAGCGTCCCGATTCATGTGCTCCTGCGACCAATGCAGGACGTTCGCGGGCCGTGCGCCGGTGTTGTGCTACACTATGACGCATATGGAGTCGGTGGGCGTTCGAGAATTGCGGCAGAACCTGAGTCGCTACCTCGCTCGCGTCAAGGCAGGAGAAAGCCTGACCGTCACCGAGCGGGGCCATGAGGTCGCTGTACTGATCGCCGCAGGAGAAAGCGCAGACCGCCATGCCCGCCTGGCGGCAGAGTTTGGCGCCAGCGTCCCGGCCGCACGCTTGCACGACGTCGCGGGGCGGCTAGAGGCTCCAGGCGCACCGGCTGGAACCACCGACGAGTACCTGGCCGAGAGTCGCAAGCAACGCGGCTGACAAACGCTGGTGGCCGGCATCTATCTGGACACCAGCGCGTTGGGGCGCGTGCTGCTGGGCGAGCCTGGCTCGTCCTCGGTTCTCGCTGCTCTCGATGCGTACGCCCAGCACATCAGCAGTCGCCTGCTGCGCCTCGAACTGCGGCGCCTTGCACTCCGCCACGATCTGCTCGGCAATGCTGACCAGCTGCTTAGCGCGGTCGCTCTGGTGCCGATCACTGACTCGGTTCTTGATGCGGCCGAAACGATTCCACCGACCGGTGTCGCCACCCTCGACGCGATTCACCTGACAACGGCGATCCGGCTGGCACGCGCCGACGCCATCGAAGCCGTGATGACCTATGACGCCAGACTCGCCGAGGGAGCCGAGCATCACGGCATCGCTGTGCTGGCCCCCGCGTAGCTCCGGTCAGCCGGACCCGACCTCCTTGTATCCTCGACCGCCGCGTGGCGAAGAAGGTCCTGACAATGATCAAGCTGCAGATCCCGGCCGGGGCCGCCAACCCGGCGCCGCCGGTTGGGCCCGCCCTGGGTCAGCACGGCGTCGCCATCATGGACTTCTGCAAGGCGTTCAACGCCCAGACGCAGCAGGACACGGGCACGATCATCCCGGTCGAGATCACCGTCTACGAGGACCGCTCGTTCGACTTCATCACCAAGACCCCGCCCGCCGCCGTTTTGATCCGTGAGGCGCTGGGCATCCCCAAGGGCTCCGGCGAGCCGAACCGGGAGAAGGTCGGCACGATCAGCGCGGCGCAGGTGCGCGACATCGCCGAGAAGAAGATGCCCGACCTGAACGCCAACGACCTGGACGCCGCCTCGAAGATCATCGCCGGCACCGCCCGCTCGATGGGCGTCGACGTCGAGGGGCTCTAGATATCTAGTGAGCGACGTAAGGCGCGAAAGTATGTGTGCCCGCCTGGCAAGGCAGGTTTTCTGATGGCCAGGACCCGCTCCAAGCGCTTTCGCGCCGCCATCGGGCGGGTCGACCGCACCAACCACTACCCGCCCGCAGAGGCCGTCGCCCTCCTGAAGGAGACGGCGGGCACCAAGTTCGACGAGACCGTCGAGCTTCACGTGCGTCTCGGCGTCAACGTCCGCCATGCCGACGAACAGCTCCGCGGAACGCTGGCGCTGCCCCACGGGCTCGGCAAGGAGGTGACCATCGCGGTCTTCGCGGAGGGCGAGGCGGCCCGGGCGGCCGAGGAGGCCGGCGCCGATCACGTTGGCGCCGCCGATCTGGCCGCAAAGGTCGAAGCGGGCTGGACCGACTTCGACGTCGCGATCGCGACGCCCGCACTGATGGGCCCAGTGGTCTCGAAGCTTGGCCGCGTCCTCGGCCCCCAGGGCAAGATGCCGAACCCCAAGGTGGGCACCGTGACCGACGACGTCGGCAAGGCCGTCGGCGAGGCCAAGACCGGCAAGGTCGAATATCGAACCGACCGCCAAGCCGTCGTCCACATGGCGATCGGCAAGGCAAGCTTCGACGAGCGTTCTCTCCTGGAGAACTACGCCGCCGTCATCGACGAGATCGTCCGCGCCAAGCCGGCCGCGGCGAAGGGCCGCTACCTGATCTCGATCACGCTGGCAGCGGCGATGGGTCCCGGCATCCGGGTCGATACCGGCCTGACGCGCGAGGCGGAGATCCTGGGCCGCGAGACCGAGGCAACCGGCAACGGCGCCCCCACTGCCTAAGCCTGTCCCTCCGGCCTCGGGATAGCTGGTCCTCACTCAGGCCCCCCCGCTACACTCGTCCGCCCAACAACTTCGCCTGCCGAAGACGACTGGCCGCGGACCGCATGGGTCCCCGTAACTCCAGTTGAGGTGGCGCCCGAGGAACCGTTCCCCGAGCCCGCCTGAGCGCGGGCTTTTTCGTGAGATCGACCGGATGAACCGAGACGAAAAGACAATCGCAGTCGAGGAGCTGGCCGGGCACCTGTCCGAAGCCCAGGCCGTGTTCGCGGTCGACTACAAGGGGATCAGCGTCACCCAGGCGGCCGAGCTGCGCACCAGGCTGCGTGAGTCGGACGCCTCGTTCAAGGTCGTCAAGAACCGACTTGCCAAGCTGGCGGCTGCGAAAGCCGGGACCGTGGAGCTCGACGAGCTCTTGACCGGGCCGATCGCCTTGACCCTGATCAACGGCGACGCCGTCGTCGTCGCGAAGACGATCACGACTTTCGCCAAGGAGCACGCCGTGCTCGAGTTCAAGGGCGGGATCATGGACGGGGCGGCCCTGGACGTCGACTCGTTCCAGGCGATCGCCAAGCTGCCCGGCCGGGACATCCTCTACGGTCAGCTCGTCGGCCTCGCCGCCAGCCCTCTGACCGGCCTGGCCGCCGGGATGAGCAACCTGATCTCCGGCCTGGGGCGCCAGCTCGCGCAGATCGCCGAGCAGGGCCTGGTCCGCGGAGAGGCCCCCGAGCCTGAAGCCGAAGCGCCGGAGCCCGACCCACCCGTCGAGGAATCGACACCGGTCGAGGAGCCGGCGCCGGACGACGCTCCGGTCGAGGAACCACCCGCTGACGAGCCGGTCCCCGCCCCGGAAGCGGAAGCCGGCGGACTTACCGAAACTGACGACGAATCCCAGGAGGACTGAACATGGCTACCAGCACCGAAGAATGGATTGAGGAACTGAAGGGCATCTCCGTGCTCGAGCTCTCGGAGCGGATCAAGGCACTCGAAGAGGAGTTCGGGGTCTCCGC
>JALZKA010000130.1 GCA_030859475.1 Actinomycetota bacterium | reverse complement strand
GCGCCGGTGAGGACGCGGACCCGATCACCGGCACGGCGGCGATGCACGCGCTGCGTGGCGTCTTTCCGGACGACGGGATCATCGTCTTGGAGGCACCGTCGGCGACCCTCGCGGTTCGCAACCAGCTCCGGCTCTCGCGCCCCGGCTCTTATTACTTCGGCGCCGGGGGCGGGCTCGGCTTCGGCCTGGCCGCCGCGGTCGGGGTACAGATCGCGCAGCCTGACCGGCCGGTCGTCTGCGTGGTGGGCGAGGGTTCAGCCCAGTACGCGATCACGGCCCTGTGGAGCGCCGTCGCCTACGAGGTGCCGCTCACCGTGCTGGTCTTGCGCAACGCTGAGTACGCGATCCTCAAGTGGTTCTCGGCGATCGAGCAGGTCGAGGGTGCGCCGGGGCTCGATTTGCCCGCCCTCGACACCGCCGCGGTCGCGAGCGCCTACGGCGTCAGCTCGACGACGGTGGAGACGGCCGACGAGCTCGGCGATGCGCTCTCGCGCGCGATCCGTTCGCCAAAGCCGGAGTTGGTCGAAGTCGGGGTGGCGCCCGGCATGTGGTTGTTTTAGACGAGGTCCGATCGGATGACCACCGCCACCCTGGATCGCGCCCCCGAATGGGTCGCCTCGGGCACCCCGGAGCCGCTTCGGTCCGATCTGATCGGGGTGCTGGGCGCAGAGTGCGTCCTTAGCCGGGCAACCGATCTGATCCGCTACGCCTCCGACGCCAGCCCGTATCGGATGATCCCCCAAGCGGTGGTGCAGCCGCGCGACTCCGAGGCCGTCGCCCGGGTGATCGCCTACGGGCGCGCGCACGGGGTCCCCGTGACCTTCCGCGGCGGCGGCACGAGCCTGAACGGGCAGGGCCAGGGAACCGGCATCCTGGTCGACGTTCGCCGGCACTGGCGCGGGGTGGACGTGCTGGACGACGGCGCCAGGGCCAGGGTCAGGCCGGGCACCCTGCTTGGCCACGCCAACCGCGTGCTCGCCCGGCACGGGACCAAGCTGGGGCCCGACCCCGCGTCGACGGACATCGCCACCGTCGGGGGGGTGATCGCCAACAACTCTGGCGGGATGCGCTGCGGCACGGCGCGCGATTCGTACTCCACGGTCAGCGCGATGACCTTCATGACCCCGCGAGGGACCGTGATCGACACCGCCGCCCCCGATGCGCCCAGCCGATTCGCCGCCGAGGAGCCGGACCTGGCCGCGGGGATCGCCCGGATTCGTGACGAGGTCCGGGCGGACCAGGCGCTTTGCGAGCGCATCCGTCGCAAGTTCGAGATCAAGAACACGACCGGCTACCGCCTGTGCGCGTTCCTGGACGCTGACGAGCCGGTCGAGATCTTCCGCCGGCTCTTGGTGGGCTCGGAGGGCACCCTGGGGCTGATCTGCGACGCGACCTTCATGACCGTTCCCGTGCCGCCCATGACGACGACGGCGTGGTTTCACTTCGCCGGCATCGACGAGGCTTGTGAGCCGGTCCCCGCGCTGGTCGAGTTGGGGGCGCGGGCCGTCGAGCTGATGGTCGCTCCGGCGCTGATGGTCGCGAGCATGCACATCCCGGGTACGCCGCAGGACTGGCAGCAACTGCCGCCGGAGTCGGCGGTGCTTCTCGTCGAGTTCGATGGCGGCAAGGAGGCCGAGCTCGACGCCGCGCGGGCCGCCGTAATCGAGGCGGTGGGCGAGGAGAATCTGATTCGCCCGCCCGAATGGCACCGCGATCCCGATGGGATCGAGCTGGACTGGCGCGTGCGCGAGGGCCTCCATGGGCTGGTCGGCCGCCTGCGTCCTCCGGGCACCGCTCTAATCGTGGAAGACGTCTGCGTACCGCCGGCTCGGATTGCCGCGGCGGCCAAGGATCTTCAGGCGCTCCTCGGCGAGCATGGGTTCCTGACCGGGGTCGCCGGCCATGCCTCGGCGGGCAACCTGCACTTCATGCTCACCCCCGATTTCGCGAAAGCCGAAGACCTGGAGCGCTACGAGGCGTTCATGGAGGGCCTCGTCGGGCTGGTCTGCGATCGCTACGACGGCTCGCTCAAGGCTGAGCACGGGACCGGGATCAACATGGCGCCATACGTGGAACGGGAATGGGGCGAGCGCGCCACGGCGCTGATGTGGGAGGTGAAGCAGCTGGCCGATCCCGAGGGAGTCCTCGGCCCAGGAGTGCTGCTGAGCGAAGACTCAGGCGCCCATCTGCGAAACCTGAAGACCACGCCGGAGATCGAGGAGTCCGCCAACCACTGCGTCGAGTGCGGCTTCTGCGAGCCCGCGTGCCCGAGCCAGGACCTGACCGTGACCCCGCGCCAGCGGATCGTGTTGAGGCGGGAGATAGCACGGCAGCCGAGCGGCTCGGCGGTCGCGAAGGCGCTCGAGGAGGAATACCAGTACGACGGGCTCGACACCTGTGCGGCGGACGGCTCGTGCGTCCTCGCCTGCCCGCTGGGGATCGACACGGGCAAGCTGGTCAAGGAACTGCGGTCGAGGCGGCATTCCAGAGCGGCCGGGCGCGCGGCACTGCTCGCCGCCAAGCGCTGGCGTGCCGCTGAATGGGCTGCGCGAACCGGGTTGCGCTTCGGCCCGCTGGCCGAGCGTCTGGCGGGCGGCGCCCTGCCCGCACCCGCGCCCCGGTTGCCCGAGACCGACCGCAACGGAGCCGTCGCGGTCTACTTCCCGTCCTGCACGAACCGGATCTTGGGACGGCCGAAGCAATCACCGCCCGGCCCGAGCCTGCCGGACGCGCTGGTTGCCATCTCGGCTCGTGCCGGCCAGCCGGTCTGGATCCCGGACGATGTCGCGGGAAACTGCTGCGGAGTGCCGTGGAGCTCGAAGGGCCATCGTGACGCGCACGCCTGGATGGCCGCGAACACCGTCGAGGCGCTCGCGCGCTGGAGCGACGGGGGAGAGCTGCCGATCGTCATCGACGCCAGCTCGTGCACGCTGGGTTTGGCGCGGGAGGCGGCTGTGGCGCTGCCCGAGGAGCTGGCCGAGCGTTACGCAAGCCTCACGATCCTCGATTCGGTGGAATGGATCGAGCGCTTGATCCCGGGCTTGCAGCCCGTTCGCCGGTTAGGCCGGGTGGCCGTGCACCCGACCTGCGCGACCCGGCATCTCGGGCACGCCCGGCGCCTTGCGGCCCTGACCGCGGAAATGGCTGACGAGGTGGTGGTGCCGCTCACGGCGACCTGCTGCGGCTTCGCGGGCGACCGGGGCATGCTGCACCCGGAGCTGACCGAGTCCGCGACTGCCCGCCAAGCAGCGGAGCTTTCAAATCAGAAGCCGTTTGATGCGTACATCTCGTCGAACCGGACCTGCGAGATCGGGCTCGAGCGGGGGACGGGCGAGCCGTACCTCGGCCTGGCTCAGGCGCTTGAGGCCCTGACGCGGGCCGGTTAGCGCCCGGCACTCGCGGGTGAGTGCGGGGTTGTATTGGCCCTGCCATCAAAACCCCGCACTCGCTTGCGAAGGGTTTCTACTTGGAGTAGGAACCGGATACGATCAGCGCTATGAGCGTGCGCCAGGACGGCAAGACCACCCCCCGGCGCAAGCGGGCGGAGCACCTTGGCCCGGAGCGCCGGCGGCCGTTGGTGCTGGACGCGGCCTACGAGCTGTTCCTCGAGAGCGGCTTCGAAGGGACTTCGATGGACGCGATCGCTCAGGCGGCGGGTGTCTCAAAGCCCGTCGTCTACGACTGCTTCTCGTCCAAGGACGAGTTGTTCACGGCGCTCCTCGATCGGGAGGAGGAGCGCGTGCTGGGCGAGACCCGGGGTGCGCTTCTCACGGGTGGGGGCGGCGAGGATCCAGAGGGAACCCTGATCCGGGGATTCGAGGCGTTCCTGAACGCCGTTGCCGATTCGCCCCAGGTCTATCGCGTGATCCTCTTGGGCGAAGGGGGCAGCAACGAGGTGGTCGCGGCGCGAATCGCCCGAGGCTTCGACGTTCAGGCCGAGCTTGCGGCCGAGATCGCGATGCGCTGGGTTGCGACGCGCCCGGGCCTTTCGGGCCAGGAGATGGAAGCGACGGCGCAGCTCCTGGGGCAGACGATCGTGGGCATGGCCCAGGTAGGTGCGCGGATGCTCCTGCGCGACGACGGGCGCTGGACCCCGGAAACCCTGGCGGAGAAGCTGGGCCGCATGGTCTGGGCCGCGCGCGCCGCCGTCTGACATAGGAAAGCTCCTCCCCGCGTCGAAGGCTTGGGGCACGATGATGGCCGTCCTTCGAGGCTTGGACCTGGGGCCCCGCGCCGTGCTGCGCTCGGTGCTCGTCGTGCTGGCGGTTGCCGTCACCGTGTACGTCCTCTACCTGCTGCGCCGCCCGATCAGCTGGCTGATCATCGCCGCCTTCCTGGCAGTTGCCTTGGCGGCGCCCGTCGCGGCGCTCAGCAGGCGAATGCCCCGCGGGGTGGCGATCGCGGTTGTCTACAGCGGTGTCATCGCCGTCCCGATCGCCCTCGCCGCGCTGTTGATCCCGCCGCTCGTCAGCCAGGCGGAGGAGCTGGCCAACAACCTGCCCGCCTACGCCAACGACGTCACTGAATTCGTCAACGAGAACGAGACGCTGCGCGGCCTCGACGAGGACTACGACATCACCGGCAAGCTTGAGGAGGAGGCGGCGGAGCTTCCGAACCGCATCGGGAACGCCGCTGAGACCCTGTCCGACATCGGGGTCAGCCTGGTCAACTCGATCTTCGCCACCCTCACGATCCTGATCCTCTCGATTTTCATGGTCTCCGGCGGCGCCCGCTGGGTGGAGAAGTTCCTGTCATCGCAGGACTCGAAGAGTGCCGCCCGCATGCGCCGTACGTTCGACTCGATCGGGACGGCGATCTCGAGCTACGTGGGGGGCGCGCTGCTCCAGGCCGCCCTGGCGGGCGCCCTCGCCTACTTGGTGCTTTCGATCCTGGGAGCGCCCTTTGCCGGCGCGCTGGCGTTGGTCGTCGCCTTCGGCGACCTGATTCCCCTGGTCGGCGCCGCGATCGCCTCGGCGTTTGTCGCGGTCGTGATGCTGTTCGTCAACTTCCCGGTCGGGGTGATCATCTGGGTGATCTACGCGATCGTCTACCAACAGCTCGAGAACTACGTGATCCAGCCGCAGATCCAGCGCCGGGCCGTCGCCGTCGAGCCGTTCGTGATTCTGGTCGCGGTCCTCTTCGGATCGACCCTGTTCGGGGTCGCGGGCGCCTTGCTGGCGATCCCGGCAGCGGCGTCGATCCAGATCGCGATCCGCGAGTGGACCGACTACCGCGGCTCCGGCGAGGGC
>JALZKA010000004.1:28902-38086 GCA_030859475.1 Actinomycetota bacterium | reverse complement strand
CCCACGAACAGGTGGATCTCGCCGAAATCGACCTCCTCGTTGGCGTCGTCGTAGCGCGCGCTTCGCAAGACGATGAAGAGCGAGCCGTCGTAGTCCTCGAGCTTCGGCCGCTGGTGTGCGTCGCCCGCGTCCTCGAGCGCCAGGGCGTGAAGCTCGAACGCCGCGCCGACCCTGGCAAGCTCGTCCTCGCTGGGCTCCTTGAGTCCCACCCAGACGAACTCGCCGTCACCGGTGCAATGCCGGGCAGCCTCCTCCAGCTCCAGGGGCGCTTCGTTTTGGCGCCTGCCGTCCCGGTAGTGGGCGCAGTCGATCAGCAATGATCTAGGTGAAGGAGACCTGGGCGGGCTCGCGCTCGGTTGGGTCGGTGATCTCGAAGAACTCGCGTTCCGTGAAGCCGCCGGACGATGCGATGATCGAGTTCGGGAAGACCTGGATCTGGGTGTTGTAGGTCTGCACGTTCGAGTTGTAGATCCGGCGTGAAGCCTGGATCTCGTCCTCCAGCTCGCTCAGGTTGCGCGAGAGCTGCTGGAAGTTCTCGGTCGCGCGTAGGTCCGGGTACTGCTCGGCGACCGCGCGGAGGTCGGTGAGCGCCGCGTTAAGCAGACCCTCGGCCTGGCTTGCCTCGGCCGGCCCCCCTGCCTGCATCGCTTGGGCACGTGCCTGGGTGACCTTCTCGAACGTCTCGCGCTCGTGCTGCGCGTAGCCCTTGACGGTCTCGACCAAGTTCGGCACCAGGTCGTGGCGGCGCTTGAGCTGGACGTCGATGCCCGACCACGACTCGTCCACCCGGTTGCGCGCGCCGATCATCGAGTTACGGCTCAAGACCCAGTACAGGGCCAACAGCACTAAAACGCCGACAAGAATCAAGACAATGGTCATTCCCTCAAGGTCTCCTTAACTAGTTCGGTCTGGGCGATTATCCATCAAGTCCGGCCGAAAGCAATCCGTGGCGCTCCAAGGCCGCCTCCACGATGCCGGTGGCAAGTTCCTCCGAAGCGGTTTGGTCAAGTCGGCCAAGCTCGTACGCGAGCGTCACGACGTCGCCTCGGGCCGCCGCCGTCTCGATCGCCCGTGCGTACTCGGCCGGGGTGGGCTCCTCGCCTGCGGGGCGCCGGCGATCGGCCAGCTCGGAGCGGTAGCCGGGGCGGGAGAAGCCGGCGAAGCCCGGTGCGGGAACCGCGGCGCCAAGCTTGAGTCCCGGCAGCGGTGCCGGGGGCGTCGACCGCGGCGGCTGACCGGAGGGTGTGTAAGTCGCCGGCAGGACGCCGCGGCTGCGCAGGCGTTCGATCTGAAGGTAGACGGCGTTGCGGGAAACCCCGAGATCCGTGGCGATGCGCTTGACCGGGATTTTCTGCTCGAGACGTTCGAGGATCTCGTGCTGGCGCTTGGTCAGGTTGTCGTCGATCATTTACAGCCTCCGGGGGGCAAGCTTGTTCGCGGCGGCTTGCGCCGCTCATGTATGACACCTGACAGCCTACTTGACTGTCAACTTGACTGTCAACCTTCGCTTAGGGCCCCTTCGAGCTCGAGGAGCCAGCGCTTCAGCTCCGCGCCGCCGCCGTAGTTGCCGGGGTCTCCCCCGCTTCTTACGATCCGGTGGCAGGGCACGACGATCGGCAGCGGGTTCGACCCCAGGGCGGTGCCGGCCGCCCGATGGGCCCGCGGATTGCCCGCCTTGCCGGCGATTTCGCCGTAGGTAGCGGTGGTGCCGAATGGGAGCCGCGCCGTCGCCCTCAGCACCTTGCGGTAGAAGCCACCCGGCACAAGCTGCCAGTCAAGTGCCAGGTTGAAGGTCTCCCGGCCGCCGGCGAAGTACTCGGCCAGCTCCCGGCGTACCTCGTCGAGCGCCGCGGGTGCCTCCACGATCCGTGGCGAGACGTCGTCCGCAAGCTCCGCCAGGAAGTCGTCAAGCGCACGATTCGGCAGGCCCAGCGAGACCACTCCGCGGTCGGTGGCAGCGACCGAGGCGCGCCCGATGGGAGTGTCGATCTGAGCATAGGCCACCTTCGCGGCACCTTCGGCCGCTGCCCGCTCGGCGAACCGCGCGGACATATCCGCCGCGGCTTGCTTCAGATCGCGTCGACCCGCCGACAGCGTCCGCTCGATTGAGTCCCTGGCCATCATCGGCTCTCCTTGATCACGGTCTCGCGCAGCTTGCGGAGGCCTTCGTGCACGTTTCGCCGGGCGGCTTCTTCGCTGATTCCCATCGCCATCCCGACCTCGCGGAAGCGCAGATCCGAGGCGAAGCGCAGCGCGACGGCCGCTCGCTGCTTGTCGGGCAGGGCCGCTACCGCCTCCCAGACGTCGGGGTTCGGCTGACTCTCGGACGGAGCCGGGACCTCTGGCAGATCCCCGCGGGGAACGGGCCGTCGCGCGCGTCCCCGGTGGTGGTCGATGGCCTTGTTGCGGGCAATCCTGAGCACCCAGGCGCGTGGATTCGCCCCGTCGAGCGATTCGTATGAGCGTAGTGCGGACATGAAGGTCTCCTGAAAGCAATCGTCGGCATCGATCCGCCCGACCATCGCGCGCAGGAAGCCGAGCACGACGGCGCCGTGGGCGTCCAAGAAGGCCTGGAAGGGCTCGTGTGATGCCACGTGTGTCATCTTCGTGCACTAAGACGTACGGAACGGGTTAAACGTGAGATCGGAGGGGCTGTGAAAAGACAGGCAATCGTGGGAATCGCCGGGGCGATGTTGGTGGCGGGATCGGCGCTGGCCGGAATCTCGCCGGCGGGGTCCGCTGACCTGCCCGCCAAGCGGGAAGCGGCGGAGCCGGTGGTGGCGGGGGCGGTGACGGCCGTCGCACGAGGCGCCCAAGCGTCCGCCAGGGGGACACAAGGCCCGGTGGTCGATTTCCTTTACGCCAGGAATCCGACCGTCCCCCCAGAGGGCGGGGGAGTCGTGCAGCCGATCCGCTGCCCGAGAAGCGCCGGCAGGCCGATCGGGGGCGGAGCCAGGACCTCACAGGGGATCGTCGTCGCCTACCTGTCGCGAGTCAGCCCCACCGGAAACCGGCCGAAGCGAACGTACTTCGTGGGCGTGGAGGACGTTAGCGCTGTCAATCCGGCAGGCTCGGGCGCCCTTATCGAGGTGCAGTGCGCAAAGAACATGGTGGTCCGGTCGTGACCGGATGCGAGGCTCCGGCTCGGCTTTAGGCTAGGCGGATGCGCTTCGCTGCCGACCGTCCCCTGGGACTCGCGCCCGCGACGGTCGGCGATTACCGCGAGCTGGCCCGGCGCCGCCTGCCCCGCCAGCTCTTCGACTACATCGACGGCGGCGCCTACGACGAGGCCACGATGGACGCGAATGTGACCGACCTCGGGCGGGTGCTGCTGCGACAGGTCGTGATGCGGGACGTCTCGACTCGAAAGCAGGCAACGGAGGTTCTGGGCCAGCAGCTTTCACTGCCGGTCATCCTCGCCCCGGTCGGACTGGCGGGCATGTTCGCGAAGCGAGCGGAGGTGCAGGCCGCACGGGCGGCCGAGGCGGCGGGAGTCCCGTTCATCGAATCCACCGTCTCGATCTGCGACGTCGAGGAGGTGGCGGCGGCAACCTCCGCACCCCCGTGGTTTCAGCTCTACGTGATGCGTGATCGCAGCTACGCCGAACGACTGATGTCGCGAGCCCAGGCGGTGGGAGCACCGGTCCTGGTCCTGACGATCGACCTTGCGGTCGTCGGCGCCCGCCACCGCGATCGGCGCAACGCGATGATCGGCGAGGTGACCGCGTGGGCCAAAGCTCGCCGTGGCCTGGACATCGCCACCCACCCGCGCTGGGTCGCCGACGTGGCGCTCGGCGGCAAGCCGCTTGCGTTCGGAAACCTGTCCGAAGCCGTCCCGGGAGGGCGTACCCCCACCGCGTTCAAGGACTGGGTCGACCACCAGTTCGACCCGAGCGTCACCTGGGACGACCTCGCCTGGGTGCGCGATCACTGGCCGGGCAAGCTCGTCGTCAAGGGCATACTCGACTCCGAGGACGCCAGACGCGCGGTGGCCGCCGGGGTCGACGGCGTAGTGGTCTCCAACCACGGCGGCCGCCAGCTCGACTCGGTTTCCTCGACAGCGCGGGCTCTGCCTGGGGTCGTCGACGCGGTGGAGGATCAGGTCGAGGTCCTCGCCGATGGAGGCGTGCGGACCGGGCTTGACGTGGTCAAGCTGATGGCGCTCGGTGCCCGAGCTGTGCTGATCGGCAGGGCATGGGCGTGGGCTGTGGCGGCGCACGGCGAGGCAGGGGTGCGGGACGTGCTGGAGACCATGCGGGCCGACATCGACGTGGCGCTCGCCCTGACCGGCAACACGTCGGTCAATGATCTGGACCGCTCGGCCCTCGACGGGACGCAGCCGTTCTGAGCCAGAAGTGCGCTTCGCACGAAGGGACAGGATCCGCGGGCACTTTTCGGCTTCCTAAGGGTGAGCGACGGGACTCGAACCCGCGGCCACCTGGACCACAACCAGGAGCTCTACCAGCTGAGCTACGCCCACCGAGGGCTTTCAATGTAGCGACCCCTCGCGGGCCGGGGCCTGCTCCGAGCGTACGCCCCCGGCAGGACTCGAACCTGCGACCCTCGGATTAGAAGTCCGACGCTCTGATCCACTGAGCTACGGGGGCTCAGGTCGTCAGGGTAACGCTGTCAGGTGGCGTCCCCACCACGCTTGGACGCCGCCTCCTCGACGGGTGCCGAACGCGATTCGGGGGCGGGCTCCTCCGGCGTCACGGGTGCCGGCGTCGGTTCGGCTGTCGGTGTCGGTTCGGCTGTCGGTGTCGGTGCGTCCGACGCGGGCTCAGTCTTCGCTTGAGCCCGCTTCTGGCCAGGATCCTTCAGCGCTTCCGCTGCGGCCTTGGCCTTGTCGGCGATCGAGCCCTGCCCCTTGGCGATGTTCTTCAGCTCTTCGGCGTCAGCCTTGAGCGCCTCTGTCCCGCCGCGCTTTTCAACCAGGTCCTTGGCCCTGTCGCTCAACCTCTTGAAATTGACCATCCTGCGCTCCTCGAAGTTGCCTGCTGGTCTCCGGACTGTACAAACTCGTCGAACTGCGCCAGA
The DNA here is from genome assembly GCA_030859475.1 of Actinomycetota bacterium. Lineage (GTDB taxonomy): Bacteria > Actinomycetota > Thermoleophilia > Solirubrobacterales > 70-9 > JALZKA01. The sequence continues at coordinate 33,049 of JALZKA010000004.1, read as the reverse complement.
TTTCACCCGCGGGGGGGGTGAAATCTGACTGCGTTGAGGAAGCGGGACTAGACTCGCCGGCAGCGGGGCGTGGCGCAGCCTGGTAGCGCGTTGCCTTTGGGTGGCAAAGGTCCCCGGTTCAAATCCGGGCGCCCCGATGCAGGATCCGCCTCGCTGGAGCGGATCCTTCGGCCGTGCCAGGTCCAGGAGAGCGCGGCTCACCGCGCCGGCGCGCAGCCAAAGATTGCTGCGCAGATCGCAGGGGTAAGGTGCGTGGATGTCAGGCAGCATCTGCGCACTTATCAGCTAGAGTCTGGGTATCAATCAGACGCTGTATCCCCGCAACATCCGATCCCAGGTAGAGCAGGCGCTCGCCGATACACCCGTTGTCGTCATCGCAGGACCGCGGCAGTCCGGGAAGAGCACACTCGCTGGGGACATCGCGACCAGTCGAGGTGCGCGCCAGATCACCCTGGATGACGCTGGACCGAGGGCGGCGGCGAACGAGGATCCGACCGGCTTCATCGAGCAGGCCGAGTTGCCGTTGCTCATTGATGAGTTCCAGAAGGCTCCGATCCTGCTTGATGCCATCAAGAGTCGCGTCGATCGGGAGCGTCGCAAGGGCACCGCGGCTGGTTTGTTCTTACTGACCGGTTCAGCGAATGTATGGGCGACGCTGAAAGTCTCAGAGTCCCTTGCAGGGCGAGCCGAGCGAATCCAGCTCTGGCCGCTCTCACAGGGTGAGATTCAGGGGCGACGCGAGAGATTCGTGGACCGGCTCTTCGATGGATCGATCCCGACCGTGGACGGCGTACCCGCAGGACGTGCCGCGATCTCCGAAGCGGTCGTCACGGGCGGCTACCCCGAGATGGTCGCGAGGCCCGAGCCCGGACGCCGCTCGCGATGGGTTCAGAACTATCTGGAGATGATTCTCGAGCGTGACGTCCCCGATCTCGCGAAACGAGCCCAACAACTGGACGAATTGCCCCGGCTACTCGAGTTGGTTTCGGCGCGCGTGACCGGTCTCGTCGATTTGACGGAACTCGGCAACGCGATCGGGATGAAGCGCGACTCCGTCAGCCGCTATCTCAAACTGCTTGAGATTCTCTACTTGGTCCGGCGGGCGCCAGCCTGGAGCCGGAACATTGGCCAGCGGCTGATCAAGGCACCAAAGATCTGGCTGCCCGACAGCGGCCTCGCTGCGCATCTCGTGTCGTACAACGCACGGCGCTTTGAAGACCTCGAGGATCCATTCGCCGGAGCACTCTTCGAGAACTTCGTAGCGGGAGAACTCACGAAACAGGCCACTTGGGCGGACCGCGACGCCCGCCTCCACCACTTCCGCACGGCCGGCGGAAGGGAAGTCGACATCGTGCTCGAAGACAAGGGCGGCTCCGTTGTAGGTATTGAGGTCAAGCTCGGTTCAACACCCGACGTCAAGGACTTCAGCGGACTGGCGTATCTCCGCGACAGACTGAAGGGTCGGTTCAACGCCGGCGTCGTCGTCCATACGGGCCCAGACTCGTTGCCGTTCGGCGACCGTCTCTGGGCAGTCCCGGTGTCCACACTCTGGGCCGAGTTGAGCGGAGCGGCGTGACGCAATCGTGACGCACGGCGTCTGAAAACAGCAGCCATGCCGGTCCGATCCAATCGCCCCGATTACTCCGGCGCCTGCTTCGGATCGCGCCGCAAGAGCGGCAGCGCGAACCATAAGCCGGCAAACATCGCCGCGGCGAGAATCCCGCCGGCGATCGGAACCGACGGTTCGTAAAGCACGTCGGCGATCAGAATGATCGCCCCGACGATCGCCAGCGCCAGGAAGAGCAGTCCCGAAAGCGCCAGCTTGTTGGAGGTCAGGAGCATCTGCTCCTTGTCCCGGGCCCGGAAGTTCATCCGGTGGTAGGCGGACGGCGCGATCAGGAGCGCGGACGAGATCGCCGTGCAAACGAGCGTCGCGAAGAAGAGGTCACGCTGAAAGCCCGTGATCTCCTTGAACCCGGTAGCGAACGGCACGGCGAGCAGAAACGCGAACAACACCTGGACGCCAGGAAGGGCGACTCGCAACTCGTTGAGAAGCTCGATCAGCTCGCGGTTGATGCGCTCCGAATGCGACTCCTCCCCGCCGCCGGAGTCGTCAGCAGGGCTGTCGCCGACCGGGCTCATCCGTTACCTGATATCTGCGTCAAGAGGTGGGGAAACCCGCTCGGCCACCTAGCTGGTCTTGACCAAGCGTCCTTCCCGCTCGTCGGGCTCGACCAGGATCGCTCCCTCGCCGGTCGGGTAGGCCTCCTCGCCGTGGTAGATGACGTCCATCCCGACAGCCTCCTCGGCCCTCGAGGCGCGGAGGTCGGTGACGAACCCGATCGCGGTGAGAAGCACGAACGTCGCCCCGAAGGCGTAGAGCGGAGCCACGAGGGCCGCGAGCGCTTGATCGCCGAGCAGGGACGCATCGCCGTAGAGGAGCCCGTCGCCGGTGGGGGCAAGGCCGTTGGCGGCAACGCTGTTCCAGGCCTCTTGCGCGACGAAGCCGATGAACAGGATCCCGATGAAGCCAGCAAGCCCGTGCACCGCGAGGACGTCGAGCGTCTCGTCGACCCGGGTACGCGGCCGCCAAGCGACCAGCGCGTAGCACGGCAGGGTGACGACTACCCCGAGGACCATGGCCCAGGCGGGACTGACGAAGCCGCCCGCCGGCGTGATCGCAACGCAGCCGACGATGATCGCGGTCGCGGCCCCGACTGCCGTGACCTTGCGGCCGCGGATCGCGTCGAGTGCGAACCAGGCGGCGAGGCAGACCGCCGGCGTCAGCAGCGTGTTCGTGAACGCGAGGACGCTCTGCTGCCCGGTGCCGATCCCGCTGCCGCCGTTGAACCCGAACCAGCCGAACCACAGGAGGCCCGCGCCGAGCAGGACCAGGACGGCGTTGTGAGGCAGGAGAGCCTGGCGCCCGTAGTCCTTTCGCGTGCCGACGACGAGCGCCGCCGCCAGGGCCGAGAATCCGGAGCCCATCTCGACGGAGACGCCACCGGCGAAGTCGAGCGTGCCGCCGTCGAAGAGGAAGCCGCCGCCGAAGACCCAGTGCGCCATCACCGGATAGACGAGGATCGACCAGAGCCCGATGAAGATCAGATACGAGGAGAACCGCATCCGCTCGACGACCGCGCCGGACACCAGCGCCGCGGTGAGGATGCAGAAGCTCCCCTGGAAGGCAAAGAAAACCAGGTGCGGGATCGTCTGGCCTTCGGCGTAGGGCGCGAACCCGACGTCCTTCAAGAACGCGTAGTCGAAGTCGCCGATGAACCCGTTGCCCTCGCCGAAGGCAAGCGAGTACCCGACCAATGCCCACGAGATGGTCACCACCGCCAGCGCGGCGACGCACATCATGAACGTGTTGAGCGCGTTCTTCGCGCGCACCAGGCCGGCGTAGAAGACGCCGAGGCCGATCGTCATCATGATCACCAGCGCGGTCGCCATCAGCATCCACGCGGTGTCGCCGGTGTCGATGTCTGACACGGACTGTGCGAGCGGGAGGAAATCCATCAGGATCCCACCGGCGTCACGGCTTCGACATCGGTCTCGCCCGTGCGGATGCGCACCGCCTGCTCGAGCGGAACGACGAAGATCTTGCCGTCACCGACCTCACCGGTCTCGGCGCCAGCCCTGACCGCGGCGATCGTCGGCTCGACGAAGGCGTCGGAGACGGCCACTTCGAAGCGAACCTTCTCGGAGAGGCCCATCTTCACGGTGGTGCCGCGGTAGGTCTCGACGCGGTCGAGTTCGCCGCCATGGCCCTGCACGCGGCTCATCGACACACCTCGCACCTCGGCCCGGTAGAGCGCCTCCAAGACGTCGTTCGCCTTCTCGGGGCGAACGATCCCGATTACGAGCTTCAAGCCTTCCCTCTCCTACTCATGCCGACAGGACGCGCGCGAGCCTAGCGTCTGGTCGCGGGCGTGTGTCCGTGCGCGTGGCATAAACCCGCAATCAGCGGGAAACGATCACGGCGAAGCCCGACTTTCATAGGCTGGGGCCGATGGCGGAGGTCCGGCCCCTGCGGGCCCTTTACTACAACCTCGAATCGGTGCCCGCTCTCCGCGATGTCGTCGCGCCTCCGTACGACGTCATCGATGCCCCCCGCCGCGCGGCCCTGCTCGCGCAATCCCCCCAC
>JALZKA010000004.1:0-28892 GCA_030859475.1 Actinomycetota bacterium | reverse complement strand
GGCTCCGACATCTACCAGCATGCCGCCAGGCTGATGGCCGAGTGGACCGCCCAGGGAGTCCTCGCGGCCGATTCGGAGGAATCGCTTTGGGCGCTCGAGCAGGATTTCCAGGGCCCCGACGGCGCGCGCCATACGCGGCGGGGATTCCTCTGCCGGGTGCGAGCCGAGGGCTACGGCCCCGGCGGAGTGCGACCGCACGAGCGCACCCAGCCGGGCCCCAAGGAGGACCGTTTGCGCCTGACCCGCGCGACGCGCCACAGCATGTCGCCGATCTTCGCTTTGCACGAGGGAAACGCTTGGCCGATTCTGGCCCCGTCCACGGAGGGCGCGCCCTGGGCAACGGTCACCGACCCCGACGGGACCGTCAACCGCGTCTGGCGGATTACCGACCACGACGCGCTGGCGGCAGTGGCAGCCGAGCTGGAGCCATCCGAGCTCCTGATCGCCGACGGGCACCACCGCTACGAGACGGCTACGACCTACGCCGACGAGATCGGCGGCGACGGGGAGCACCGCTACACGCTGATGGCGCTGGTCTCCCTGGACGATCCGGGCCTCACCGTCTTTGGCTACCACCGCCTGCTCACGAACTTGGGCGACCGGGGGACACCGGAGCTGCTCACGAACGCCCTGCGCGAGCATTTCGACGTCCAGGAGGTGCCGCTGGAGCTCCTGGATCCCGCCGGCGAGGAGGGAATTGGCGTGTTCGGTTACGTGGATGCTCATTTCAAGCGCGGGTTCCGCCTGCGGCTGAAGCGGACCGATGCCATCGACGCAGCACTGCCCGACCGCTCCGAGGCGTATCGCCGCCTCGACGCGGCGATCCTGGAGGAGCTGATTTTCCGCGGCGCCCTGGGAATGACCGCGGAGGACGTGGAGGCGAAGCGCGGGATCGCATACACCGCCCAGGCCGGCGCCGTCCTCACCCGCTTGGACGACGACGTCCACGCCGCCTTCCTCATGCGCCCCACGCCGATCGAGCAGGTGCGGGCCGTCGCCGCCGCCGGCGAGACGATGCCCCCCAAGTCCACGTACTTCTTCCCGAAGCTCCTCACGGGACTGGTTTTCAACCCGCTCGCCTAGCGGAGCCACCGGGCATAGCGATAGCCTCGGCTGCTCGATGGTCAAGATCTACACGCGCAAGGGCGACGACGGGTCGACCTCCCTGTGGTACGGAGGCCGAGTGACGAAGGACCACACCCGCACCGACGCCTACGGCACGCTTGACGAGGCAAACGCGCATCTCGGGGTGGCGCGCTCCTTGTGCGGGGACGACACCGAGCTGCAAGCCGACATCCTGCGCGTGCAGGACGAGTTGTTCGTGGCAGGCGCCGAGCTGGCCACCGCGCCGGAGGCTGCCGAGCGCCTCGAGGACGGGGTCAGCCGGGTCACCCCCGCGATGACCGAAGGGCTGGAGCCGTTGATCGACAAGTACATGGAGCGCGTCGACCTGCCGCCCAAATTCGTCCTGCCGGGGGGAACCACGCTTTCGGCCGAGCTCGACGTCGCCCGCACCGTGATCCGCCGAGCCGAGCGGCGGATCGTGACCTTGGGCGCATCCGGTGAACTCGCGTCCGGCGAGGTCCTGCGGTTTATCAACCGGGCGTCCGACCTTGTCTTCGCCATGGCCCGCTACGCCGATGTCGACGATCCGCGGCTCTTCGCCGGGCGCGGCACGTAGCCGGATGGTCAAGGTCGCCGCCAAGCGCCGTTCCGGCCTGACCCATGACGTGGAGATCGAGGGGGGCCACGGCCTGGTGTTCGACGAGCCGCTCGAGTCAGGCGGGAATGACAAAGGGCCATCGCCGGTGCGAGTGCTGGGCGCCAGCCTTGCGGCCTGCACCGCCATCACGATGGAGATGTACGCCGAGCGCAAGGACTGGGACCTGGGAGCGGTCGAGGTCGAGGTCGAAATCGAATACGACCGCCACACCCCCAAATCGTTCACCGTCCGGCTCGGCCTGCCCGACGGGCTCGACGACGAACAGCGCGAGCGCCTTCGCATCATCGCCGGCAAGTGCCCGGTCCACAAGTCATTGAGCGTCCCGGTCACGATCGTCTAGCGATGGATCTCGGGATCGCGGGCAAGGGTTGCGTCGTCACCGGCGCCGGGCGCGGGATCGGCCGGGACGTCGCCCGGCGCCTGGCATCAGCGGGGGCGCAGGTCCTGCTGGTCGCCAGGACGGCGTCCGCCCTGTCGGAGGCCGCCGAGGAATGCGAGGACGCCGGCGGCGTGGCCGTGCCCCTGGCCCTCGACGTGACCGCGCCCGATGCCCACGCGCGGATCGTGGCCACGGCCGAGGAGCGCTTCGGGTCGCTCGACGTGATCGTCAACAACGCGGGGGACGCCCGCTGGCGCGAGGTCGATGAAGTGCCGGATTCCGACTGGCAGGCAGCGTGGGACTTGAACGTGATGGCCCCGATGCGGCTGATGCGTGCCGCGATCCCGGCGATGCGGGAGCGTGGCTGGGGCAGGATCGTCAACGTCGCCTCGACCGCAGGCAAGCGCCCATCGGCGATGATGCCCGAGTACTCCGTGGCGAAGGCTGCAGAGCTCTCCTTGTCGCGGCTGTTCGCGGACTTGGCGGCCGGCGACAATGTCCTCGTGAACGCGGTCTGCCCGGGCCCGACGGCATCGGAGATGTGGCTCGAGCCCGGCGGCCTCCTCGACCAATCACAGTCCGCGTCGGGCGCCGCGAGCCGGGAGGAAGCGCTCCGCGAGACGGGATCGAAGCGCCCGATCGGGCGCTTGGCCCACCCCGCGGAGATCGGCGCGGTGATCGCGTTCCTGTGCTCCGAGCAGGCCTCCTACGTTGCGGGCGCGGCCTGGAGCGTCGACGGCGGCACCGTCCAGGTGATCATCTGAACGGCCTTGGACGGGGCAGCCTGGCCCCGGCGCTCCTCGCATTGGAGGACGCGGCGGTGATGGATGCGTCGGGGAGCGTGGACGCCGCGGTGCTGGTCCCGCTCTTCGGCTGGCCTTCGAACCCTGGCCTGATCTTCACCGAGCGTCGCCACGACATGCGGCGGCACGCGGGCGAGATCTCGTTCCCCGGCGGCAGACGGGATTCGGGGGAAAGCTATGTCGATACGGCGCTCCGCGAGGCAGAGGAGGAGATCGGACTCGGCCGGGACCGGGTCGAGGTCGTCGGCGCTCTGCCCCCGATCGGGACCTTCGTTACCAACTACAAGGTGCACCCGATCGTCGGCCTCGTCAGCGGCCGCGTTGATTTCGAACCGAACCCCACCGAGGTCGAGACCGTCCTCGCCTTCGAGGTCGGAGCGCTCCGCCAGGGCTTCGCCATGCGCCGCTTGATCCGCCACGGCGTCCCGATCCGCACACCCACCTATGTGGTCGCCGAGCACCTGATCTGGGGGGCCACGGCGCGCATCCTCGGGAATCTGCTGGAGCGCCTGGACGCCTAGACAACGCTCCCCCGCGGGTTGTGGGTGGCGCCCCGCCTCGCGTGGGGTTAGAGTTCACCACGAATGAGCATCGACCCGAACCAGGACGATCTGACTGTCGCCGAGCTGCGGAAGCGCGCCGCCAAGCTTGAAGTTTCCGGGCGGAGCTCGATGAACAAGGCTCAGCTGGCAGCCGCGGTGGCCGATGCGGAGTCCGGGACCAAGCCCGCCAGGTCCGCCGGCAAGGCCACCCGGTCCACGGCCAGCTCCTCGAAGTCAACCCGCACCAAGAGCACGGCCAAGGACAAGGAGTCGACCACCACCACGGAGGAAGCCGGCGACATGGCCGCCCCATCGATCGGCCCCCACACCACAATCGTGAGCGAAGCCCCCGAGGATCGCCTCGCCCGCGGCAACCCCTCCCAGGTGGACGCGATGGGACACGACAAGCGGCGCCAGGTGATGGGCGAGAGCTACGGGCCCAGCCTCGCGCGCCAGGCGGCGGTCTACGGAGGCTTCATCGCGGTGATGGCGGTCCTGTTTTTCGGCGCGAGCATCGCGGTCAAGGAGCTTGACAAGCCCGACCCGAACCGCACCGACACCGCCCCGTGGGCCGCCTCCGACGCACCTCCCGTCGAGCCGGCGCCAATCGACTTTCCGCGCTCCGTCACGCCCTAGCGGGCAGTCCGGGCTCAGGGCCAAGCAGGCGATCGGCCCGGTCCGCAACCGTGCGCGCCCACTCGCTCGGCTCCGTCTGAACGATCGCGACCGGAATCCGCCAGCGCTCCCCCGCCTTCCGCACGAGCCTCGATCCAAGGTCGGGGCCCATACCCGAGCCGATCTCCGCGCTGTCGTAGATGAAGGCGCGAACGGGAGTATCGACGACTTGCTCCAGGATTCGGTTCAGGCGGGGTCCGTTCAGGACCCGCGAGGCGCCATCGTCCACTGAGCCCAGCGCCCAGACCACCAGGGATACGTCGTCAAGGAGCTCGACCACGCTGGCGATTCGATCCGGATCGGCGATCCGAGCCTCGATCCCAATCGCCTCGATCGCAGCAAGGCCCGAATCGCGGCGCGTTGTGCCTCGCACCTGCCAGCCACGCCCCAGGAGCGTGGCTCCCAGCTCGCGACCACGGCAGCCGCACCCGATGATCAGGGCCCGCGCCAAAGCCTCTAGTCGAGCTCGCCTTCACTGTCCGTGAAGCGCTGCTCATAGGTGAGCCTGCCGCGCTCGCGCACCGCTTCATCCTCCCGCGCCATCCGCTGGGCATCGGCCTCGGTCAGCTCGGCCTGTCCGCGCCTGCGGCGGTAGGCGTTCTGCGCCGCGATCATCTGCTCGACGTCCTCGCTTTCCATGAGCGCCTCGTCCTCGTACGACCGGGTTGGCTTCCAATCGACGAGGTCCGCGCCCGAGCCAGGGTAGGCGCGAGCGAGCAGGATCAGCACGCCGATAATCAGCGCCACCAAGGCGAACGAGAAGAGGATGAAGGTCACGGCGCGGTCCCTACGTTAGACCCCTCACCCCGTGGCGGGCCGGCGTGCCTTCGTACCATGGTCGCCAGCCATGCCGGAAGCCCTGATCATCGAGGCGGTACGAACCCCGATCGGCCGCTACGGCGGCGTCCTTTCGGGCGTTAGGCCAGACGACTTGGGTGCCCACGCGGTCGCGGCCGCGGTCGAGCGCAGCGGCATCGACCCGAATATGATCGACGACGTCTTCTGGGGCGCCGCGAACCAGGCAGGCGAAGACAATCGCAATGCCGCGAGGATGTGCAGCCTGCTTGCCGGCCTTCCCGTCGAAGTGCCGGGTGTAACCGTGAACCGCCTGTGCGCATCGGGTCTGGAAGCGGTCAACCAAGCCGCCCGGGCGCTTCGGGTCGGCGACGGTGACCTCTACTTGGCGGGGGGCGGCGAGTCGATGAGCCGCGCCCCATGGGTGGGACTGAAGCCGGAGCGCGCCTTGCCACGGGGCCCGATGACCCTTCACGACACGGCCCTGGGCTGGCGCCTGATCAATCCGCGGATGGGCTATTCGACGGAGTCGATGGGCGAGACCGCGGAGAACGTTGCCGAGCGCTATGGCGTCTCACGCTCAGATCAGGACGCATTCGCGCTCGAGAGCCACCGGCGCGCGGCGGCGGCAGTGGCGGCCGGCAAGTTCGAGGAGGAGATCGCTCCAATCGATGCCCCGCCGCCGGGCGGCCGGGGGGAGCCCCGCAAAGTCAGTGCCGACGAAGGGCCACGCCCCGATGCGTCGCTGGAGAAGCTGACGGCCCTGCGGCCGGTCTTCCGCGAAGGCGGCACGATCACCGCCGGCAACGCGTCGACCCTCAACGACGGCGCCGCGTGCCTCGTGCTGGCCAGCGAGGAGCAAGCCGCGGCCTTGGGCGCAGAACCCCTCGGACGCATCATCGCGAGCGGCGCCGCGGGCGTCGATCCGGCCGTGATGGGGATCGGGCCGGTCCCCGCGATCCGCAAAGCGCTCGCCGCGGCCCACCTCGAGCTCGGCGACGTCGGCCTGATCGAGATCAACGAGGCATTCGCCGCGCAAGTGCTGGCGTGCCAGCGCGAGGTCGGGATCGACCCGGACCGGTTGAACGTGAACGGCGGTGCGATTGCCCTGGGCCACCCACTTGGCTGCTCAGGCGCCCGCCTGGCCGGCACGTTGCTGCGTGAGATGCGGCGCCGCGGCGTGCGCTACGGCATTGCGGCACTCTGCATCGGGGTTGGGCAGGGCCTGGCCACGGTGTTCGAGAATCCGGACGCCGCGTAGAAGTCAGCCGACGAGCCGCATGCCGTTGAGGAGCGCCTGGGCCTCGGCCAGCGCCTGCCCGGCGTTCGGCGCCGCCGCGAACACCTGGACGAGGTACGCCAGGTTCTCGCCTTTCGCGGTGGCGATCAGGATTCTGAGGTCGTTCTGATTTTCCGGGTTCCGCGCCGCGATGACCGCGATCTGCGCCGGGCGGCCTCCGAGCCTTCTGCCCTTGTCCCGATCGAGGATTTCAACCGCCTCGTGGGTTTCACCGATCGCGTCGATCGCCTGCTGCTGGATCACGCCGACGTCACTCACGGGTCCGGGCACCGAGACCGAGATCAGGACGTGCCGGTCCTTGCTGCGAAAGACGACGAAGCCTTCCTTGCGCTCGCGCGACCAGCCTTTCGGCAGCCGCAACTCGACGCCGACGTCGCGGTCGAACTCGCCCCCCCGGGTAGGGCTGACCGGGGTAATCGTCGGCTCCGAATCGCCGCCTCTGCCGCGGATCACGATCGTCACAGGAATTGCGACGATCAGGCCGATCACCGCCATCAGGGCGATCCGGCGCGTCCAGACCTCCGTCCCGACTTCGTCCATATCTTGATCCTGACAAAACGGGCGCAGAAACGTTGAAGGCGGGCTCGCGGCCCGCCTTCAACATCGCGCTCGGTCAGGTTGGACTACTCGACAGCCAGACGCCGACGCCGGTCGCTTGCGGCCATCAGGGCCAAACCGCCGCCCATCACTCCAAGCCCGACCAAGGCCAGCGTGGCCATGTCGGCGCCCGTGAACGGCAGGCTGTCGTCGTCCGGGCCGTCACCCGACGGTCCGCCGGGACCATCCGGGCAGTCTGGGTTGGTGACGTCCGGGCAATCGGGGCCGGTCGGGCACCGCGGATCATCCGGATCCGGGCAATCGGGCGGGCAGTCCGGGTTCCCAGGATCCGGGCATTCGGGCGGACAGTCCGGGTTGGCCGGGTCCGGGCAGGGCGGCGGCGGGCAGTCCGGGTTGGTCGGGTCCGGGCACTCCTCGCCGGGCGCGACTGCATGGCTCTCGGCCGCTGCCGTGGTCGTCTTGAGCAGCGGCACGCCGCCCAGGTCGAGGACGAAGAGGCTGAGCGCCTCCCGAACGCCATACGGCGAGTCGGTCTGGGGCGGGTCGGCCGTGGAACCATTCACGTCGTCCGCATGGCACACTGCACCGAGCAGCGGCAGGAGGGGATCGAAATTGGAGTTCGGCTCCCCGGTCTCACATCCGGGCGGCACAGGGAGGGTGTTCCCCGCGAGGTTCACCGCTTCGGAGTCGTTCGTCACGGTTTCGGATCCGTCGTTGCAGGCGGTCGAGTCCGAGCTCGACGAGAGCGCCTCAGCGGTCAACTCACCACCGATACTGGCGTTGGCGACGTTGGAGTCACCGTGCGCGGTCTGACACTCACCGTCGTCGGAGATGTTGCCGTTGGACCCGGCGGCCCTGGCGGTGATGCCGGCGTCCCCCCCCAGGTTCACCGCGGTCGCCTGGAAGCCATTCGTCGAGCCGTTCTCGTCGGTCTCCGAGTTCATCGCCAAGACGCACAAGTTGAAGGAGCCGGGAACCCCGCCGCCGTTCAAGTCACACGTTTGCTCGTTGATGGCGCCGAGCGGGCCGGTGCACTGCTCACCCTCGTTCGTATCACAGCCGATGATCTCGCCGGTCAGGAACGTGGAAACGAGCGTGATGTGCCCGTGATAGCTGCCATCCGGGTTCTGCTCGCCCCGCGAGCGGCCGATGACGCTGTCCTCGCTGCCGCCGTCCGGGTCATAAGGCAGGGGCTCGAAGTCCTCGGGGCTGAGGTCGATCACGCCGACCGTTCCCTGCCCGTGCGGGTTGGTGCCGTGCAGAGGCGGTGTGTAGGTGGGCGGGACTCCGGCCGCCGGCGCCGGAGCGGGCGCAGGGGCGGCGGCACCGCCGCCGACCTCGCTGAGCGCGTCGTTGACCGCGGTCTTGACACCGTTCAACGCGTCTTCGACTGGTCCGGCGTTAGCCGTGCCCGGGCCGATCGCGATAGCGGCGGTACAGGCTGCGACGCTGGTCGCGATTCCAAATCTCTTCAGTCGTCCAGACACGCGATCGGTTCCTCCCGGAGGTAGCTTGATCTATGTAAGCGCGTCCCTCCTGGACGAGTGCGCGAGCCAATCCCTGGCCGCCTGACAATCCTTACCCGTAGGGGGGATCGCCAAACTTTATGAACGCTGGCGGGCAGAATACAGCCCCGGGCGGCGAACAGCGCCGGTTGCTAGCCTCGCGCCGTGTCTGCAAGGGAAATCGCAAGCGTGGACGGGCGCATCGCGCCGACACGCGAGGCGGTTCTTCCCCTTCCCGACGATGGCCTTTATCGGGGTGACGGCGCATTCGAGGTGATCCGCCTCTACGACGGGCGACCGTTCGCGCTCGCCGAGCACCTGGATCGGCTTGGGCGCTCGAGCGCCACGATCGAACTCGAGATCGATCGCGCGGCAATCGAGCGTGACCTCGACCCGCTCCTGGCCGAGCACGGGGACGACGACGCCCAGCTGCGAATCATCGTCACCCGGGGCGGGCGCCGGATCCTCCTGGTCGAGCCCTTGCCACAGCGGGGGGACTCCGTCACCCTGGCTACGGTCGCCTATCAGCCGTCCGTGATCCTCGACCGGGTCAAATCGATCTCCTACGCCGCCAACATGCAGGCGACCAGGATCGCCCAGGGCCGCGGGGCCGACGAGGCCGTGTTCGTGACCCCGGAGGGCATCGTGCTGGAGCCCCCGACCTCGACGATCTTCTGGGGGGATCCGAGCGGTCGGCTGAAGACACCGTCGCTCGACAACCCGATCCTGGACTCGATCACGCGGGATCGCCTGGTGCATGAGCTCGACGTTCACGAGGGGGTCTTCGACATCGGCGAGCTCGAGGCGGCGACGGAGGGCTTCCTCGCCTCCACCACCCGGGAGGTGCAACCGGTGGCGGCAATCGATGGGCGCGCGCTCGATTGGCCCGGACCGCTGACTCGGGAGGCTCAGGATGCCTTCGCGCGCATCGTCGCAGCCGAGCTGTCGGGAGCCAGCAGTGGACCTTGACCTGACCGACGAGCAGCGTCTGATCTCCGAAACCGCCCGCGACTTCGTCGACCGCGAGGTCATCGACCGCGCCCGCTTAAACGACCGCAGCGAGAAGTTCGACCGTGAGCTGGCGTCGATGCTCGGTGAGATGGGCTACCTCGGCGCCCCGGTCAGCGAAGCGTATGGGGGTCGCGGGCTCGATTACGTGAGTTATGGCCTGATCGTCGAGCAGATCGGGCGCGGCGACTCCGCGGCTCGGACCGTGGTGTCGGTGCAGACGTCGCTCGTCTGCGGCTCGATCGAGCGCTGGGGAACCGAGGTGCAGAAGGAGCGCTGGCTCCCGCGGCTTTGCTCCGGGGAGGCCCTGGGCTGCTTCGGCCTGACCGAGCCCGACACCGGGTCCGACGCCGCCGCCCTCCGAACCCGTGCGGAGAAGACGGATGGCGGCTGGCGGCTGAACGGGCAGAAGATGTGGATCTCGCTGGGGAGCTTCGCCGAGGTCGCGATGATCTTCGCCCAGACGGAGGCCGGGTCAGGGCCGAAGGGGCTCGGCTGCTTTCTGGTGCCAACCGAGACCCCCGGCTTCTCGACCCAGGAGATCCACGGCAAGCTCGGCCTCCGTGCGTCCGACACTGCGTCGCTCGCTTTGGACGACGTCGAGGTATCGGACGACGCCCTGATGGGAGAGATCGGCGAAGGCTTCACGGTGGCGATGTCGGCGCTCGACTCAGGGCGTTACTCGGTCGCCGCCGGGTGCGTCGGGATCTGCGACGGCTGCGTGGATGCATCGGTCGCCTACTCCACGGAGCGCAAGCAATTCGGCGTTCCTTTGGCCCGCTTCCAGCTCATCCAGGAGCTGCTCGCTGACATGATCGTCAAGCGCGACGCCGCGCGCATGCTGGTCCTGCGCGCCGCGATCCTGAAGGACCAGGGCAAGCCGTCGACGATCGAGACCTCGATCGCGAAGCTCTACGCCACCGAGTCGGCGGTCGAATGCGCGAACGCCGCGATCCAGGTGCACGGCGGATCCGGCTATGTCGACGACCACCCCGTGGAGCGCTACCTGCGCGACGCCCGGGTGACGACGCTCTACGAAGGGACCTCGCAGATCCAAAAGCTGATCATCGGGCGCGACGCGACCGGGATCTCGGCCTTCCTCCCGTATGAGTGAGTTTCTGATCGAGGAGCGCCACGGGGCCGTCGCACTCTTGCGCTTGAACCGCCCCGAGGCTCGCAACGCCCTCTCGCCGCAGCTGATGGCGGAGCTGGGCGACGCGATCGAGCGGCTCGACGCGGACCCGGAGGCGCGCGCGATCGTCATCGCGGGCAGCGACGACGTCTTTGCGGCCGGAGCCGACATCCGCTCGCTGCGCAATCGCGACTTCTCGGAGGCCCTGTTTCACCCCGCGGCCGCGTTCTGGAAGGGGGTCGGCGCCTGCCGGACCCCGCTGATCGCCGCCGTGTCGGGATTCGCGCTCGGCGGCGGCTGCGAGCTCGCCCTCGCGTGCGACATGATCGTCTGTTCCGAAGGAGCGGAGTTCGGGCAGCCGGAGATCACCCTGGGGATCATCCCCGGGGGCGGGGGGACCCAGCGCCTGGCCCGGGTGCTGGGAAAGCAGCGGGCGATGGAGCTGGTCATCACGGGGCGCCGCTTCACGGCCGCGGAAGCACACCGCTGGGGACTAGTCAACCGCGTCTCGAACGCCTGGCTGAACGAGGCGATCGACCTGGGCCGGGTCGTCGCGTCGGGGCCGCCGCTGGCGGCGAAGCTTGCCAAGCAGGCCGTGCTCGCGGCTGACGAGTCGGGCCTGTCGGCCGGGCTCGAGCAGGAGCGGCGCCTGTACGAGCTGACGATGGCATCCGAGGACAGGATCGAGGGCATGGACGCCTTCCTTGAAAAGCGGAAGCCTGAGTTCAAAGGGAGGTAGCTGTGACCGCGAACGTCTTTCAGCCGGAGTTCGACGACCAGGATGCGTCGGCCTCGTCGCTGAGCGGCGACAGGTCCGGATTCACCTGGCGCACGGCCAAGATCGGAGTCCAAGCCGGATCTGAGCGCCTCGGCGCCAGCCTCTACGAGCTTCCACCTGGCCAGGCGATCTGCCCGTATCACGCGCATCTCGCCAACGAGGAGATGCTGATCGTCCTGGCGGGGAGCCCGAGCCTGCGCACACCAGCGGGCTGGCGTCGGCTCGAACCCGGCGAGGTCGTGAGCTTTCCGACCGGTGCGGACGGCGCGCACCAAGTCGCGAACTTCAGCGACTCAGACACACGCGTCTTGATGTTGAGCGAGATGATCGGACCCGAGGTCGCGATCTATCCCGACTCCTGCAAGGTGATGGTCCGCGAACAGCCGCCCGGCCGGCCCCCGATGGGGTACCGGAAGCTCTTTCGGGAGGTCGACGAGGTCGGCTATTGGGACGGTGAAGGGCCGCCCGAACCGGAGGGTGGATGAAGGTGGAGCGGCTCGGCGTCATCGGCGCCGGGACGATGGGAGCGGGGATCGCGCAGCTCGGCTGCCTCGGTGAATTCGAGACCACCCTGTACGACCCCGATCCGCAGGCCCTCGCGACCGGCGCCGATCGGCTCCAAGCGGCGCTCGCGAAGGGCGCTGGTCGCGGGCTGTGGAGGGCTGCCGACGCCGCCGCGGCCTCGGGACGCCTGACGACCACCTCGAGACTCGATGAGCTCGCCGCGTGCGACCTCGTGATCGAGGCCGCGCCCGAGGACCTGGAGCTGAAGCGCGGGCTGTTCGCCGCGCTCGCCGCCGCCTGCGGCGCCGAGGCCATCCTCGCGACGAACACCTCCTCCCTGCCGGTCAGCGAGATCGCCGAAGACGTCGAGTGCCCCGAACGCGTTTGCGGCATGCACTTCTTCAACCCGCCGCCGTTGATGCGGCTCGTCGAGATCGTCGCGGGCAAGAGCACGGACGAGCTGACGCTTGCCGCGGCGGCGTCGGTCGCGCGTTCGATGGGCCGCCAGCCCGTCCGCGCCAAGGACTCCCCCGGGTTCATCGTCAACCGCTGCAACCGCCCCTTCACCCTCGAGGCGCTGCGGATGCTTGGCGAGGGCGTGGCGGACGTCGCCCAGATCGACGGCGCCACCCGCGACCTTGGCGGCTACCGAATGGGACCATTCGAGCTGATTGACCTGATCGGCGTCGACGTCAACCTGGAGGTGGCCCGCTCGTTTTACAGTCAGCGGCCGGAGCCGCGCTGGGAGCCGCATCCGATCCAGGAGCAAATGGTCACGGAAGGCAGGCTGGGGCGAAAGAGTGGTGCCGGCTTCTACTCGTACGTGGACGGGCGGCAGGTTTCACCGGACCGAGGACGCGGTGGCGAGCATGCAGATCCTCAGGCGATCCTGACCCGGATCATCGCCCAGCTTGTCAACGAGGCCAGCTTTGCGGTCGAGGAGGGAGTGGGCTCGCGTGGAGACATCGACACAGCCATGCGGCTCGGGCTGAATCACCCGAAGGGGCCCTTCGAGTGGCTGGCGGAGCTCGGTGCCGAGCGCATCGTGACCACACTGGACGAGCTCTCTTCGCTACTCGGGGGCGATCGCTACCGAGTCGCCGCCACTCTGCGCAGCAAGGTATGAGCCGCCGACGATCAGAGCCAGCCCGGCCACCGTCGCCACGCTGACCGCCTCGTTCAGGAACGCAACTCCGTAGGCGACCGCGAAGGCCGGCACCAGATAGGTGACGAGCATGGTCCGGGCCGGCCCGACCGCCGCGATCAGGCTGAAGAAGATCGCGAAGGCGATCCCCGTTCCCGCCACCCCGAGGGCGGCGACGGCCGCAACGGGCCCCAGCCCCGGGACCTCATCGGGCATGGCGAGCAGGGCGAACGGGGCCAACAGGCCCGTCGAGACGACCATCACCCACGCGGCAACACCGATCGGATCGGAGCCGGTGAACCCGCGCTTGTTGATGAACCCGCCGACCGCGTAGCAAAGACCGGCGACGACGATCGCGATCCCGCCGAGCAGCTCCGCCTGACTGCCGCCGAGGTCGACGCCCAGAAGCAACGACACCCCGGCGAAGCCCGCCAGCACCCCCCACATGCCAGCGCCCACCGAGCGCTCCTCCGGATCCAGGCGAGGCGCCAGAAGCGCGACAAACAACGGTGTCGAGGCAACCAGGATCCCCGCCATCGACGATGTGACCTCCTCCTCCCCGACGCCGATCAGGACGAACGGGATCGCGACCTGGATGGCGGCCAGCGCGATCAGAACAGGGACGCTGCCGGGCGGGATCCCGAGGCTCGAGCGGGAGGCGGCGATCGGGACCAGCACAGCGGCTGCGAGCGCCACACGGACCCAGGCGATCATTGCGGGCGAGAGGTCGCGGACGCCGATCTTGATGAACGCGTAGCTGGCTCCCCAGATCGCGGCAAGAAGCAGGAGCATCATCCAGGCGCGGCGGTCCATCCGGAGGAGGGTAGTAGCCGTCCTGAGAGAGCTTCAGGCACTGGTACCCTGCCCGGCAGGCATGGACGGAGGGGTGACGAAGCGGCTGGGGATCGCGGGGGCCGTAGGCGCCTCAGGGCTTTCACTCGCGGTGCTCGCGGTGGCGGTCGGTCCGGCCGGCGCTCGCGTTCCGGCGCCCCCCTTGCTTCCGGATCTGTCCGTCTCCCAACCGCGCCAGATCCTGATCGAACGCACGAACCAGCGAGCGAAACTGCGGTTTTCCCACACCACCGCGAATCGGGGCGACGGGCCACTGGAGATCTCGCCGGACCTGACTACAACCACGTGCACGGAAGGCGGCGAGAATGGCCGCGAGGCCTATCAATACGTCTTCCGCGACCGGGACGGCTCAGGGGTCTTCGAACGCAGCAGCGACGGACCGCCTGAAGCCCGGCACGTCGGCTGCATGATCTTCCACGAGGAGCATGATCACTACCACTTCAAGGACTTCGCCCTTTATGAGCTGTACCGAGAGCGAACGGGCCGGCTAGTCGGAGCTTCCGGCAAGGTTTCGTTCTGCGTGTTTGACCTTTCGCCGCTCGGGTCGGGGCTGCCCGGGGCTGAGCGGTACTACGAGTTCTCGAACTGCGACAAGCACGACGGAACTCATGGCATCTCGGTCGGCTGGACGGATACCTACGGTGCCGCCACCAAGGGTCAGGAGCTCGACGTCACCGGAATGCGACGCGGGCGTTACTGCCTCGTGTCGATCGCCGATCCCGAGGATCGACTCAAGGAAACGACCGGCAGGGATGCCAACAACATCCGCCGCGTCCGGATCGCAATGCGACCGGGACGGGCGTTCGTCAGGAAGCTTGATACGCCCTGTAGGTCTGCTACGCCGTAGCTTCCGCGACCTCGCCCGGCTTGCTCGCCCAGTGCGCCTCCGGCGAGGGTGGCGTGTCGCGCAGGTACCACTCGGCGTCAAGCGCGCCCATGCAGCCGGTGCCGGCGGCGGTCACCGCTTGCCGGTAGGTCCGGTCAACCAGATCGCCGATCGCGAACACGCCGGCCAAGTTCGTCTTCGTCGACCTGGCATCGGTGACGACGTAGCCCTCGTCGTCGATCTTCACCTGATCGGCGACCAGCTCGGAGCGCGGGATGTGGCCGATTGCGACGAAGGCGCCGCCGACCTCCAGCTCCTCGACCTCGCCGGTCACGGCGTTGCGTAGGCGCACCGCGCGCAGCCTGTTGTCGGCGGCGATGAACTCCTCCGGCACGAACGGGGTCTTGAACTCGATGTTGGACGTCGCCCGTGCCCGCTCGAGCATGATCTTCGAGGCCCGGAACTCGTCACGTCGATGGATCGCGGTCAGCTTCGACGCGTACTTCGCGATGAACATCGCGTCCTCCATGGCGGAGTCGCCGCCGCCGATGACGACGACCTCCTGGCCCTTGAAGAATGCACCGTCGCAGACGCCGCATGTTGAGACGCCGCGGCCGCCAAGCTCGATCTCGCCGGGAACGCCGATCCGGCGGGGCTCGGCGCCCATCGCCAGAACCACCGCCTTTGCCTGGTGCTCCTCATCGCCGAGGAACACCTTCTGCACGCCGCCGTCGGAGAGCTCCACGCGGGTCGCGTCGTCCGTGATGAACCGGGTCCCGAACCGCTCGGCCTGAGCACGGAACTCGTTCATCATCTCGGGGCCCATGATCCCCTCCGGGTAGCCGGGGTAGTTCTCGACGTCGGTGGTGTTCTGGAGCTGCCCACCCCATTGAAACCCCTCGACCACCAGCGGTTCGAGGTCGGCCCGGGCGGAGTAAAGGGCGGCCGTGTAGCCGGCCGGGCCACCACCGACGATGATCAGGTTCTCGACTGTTCCGTTGCTCATCTCAGCCATCGCTCACAGATCATACTTGGCACTTCACTTTATGAAGTAATGACGGGGGCCGAAGTCGCAGGCGCGCCCGAGGCGGCGAGCGGCGAGCGCTCCGCCTCCCAGCGGCGCACGGTCTTTCGCAACTGGAAGAAGGCGACGATACCCGGGGGCAGGGGCAGCCAGAAGGCGATCACCCGGTAGCAAAGCACAGCCGCGAAGACGGCGCCGGAGGGGAGACCGAAGAGGATGAAGGTGCCGATCATTCCCGCGTCCACAGCCCCCACTCCGCCGGGCGCGAACGGGAAGAGGTTCGCGAGCATGCCGACGAAGAATCCCTGGACGATGACCGCGCCGGCAACATCCAGGCCGTAGGCCTCGAAGCTCGCCCAGAGGATCGCGATGTTCGCCCCCCAGAAGCCAACCGCCCCGGCGACCGCCGTCAGCCCGGAGCGCGATCGGAGGATTCCAATCGCCAGCCGGATGCCGGTCGAAAGAGTGGCGGGCACGGTTGCCAGGCGGACCGCCAGCCTGCCCGTCCAGTGGTCGGGCGATGAGCGCGCGAGGCGCCTCTGGAAGTCACCGGGGACCAGTGAGACCAACAGCAGGACCAGGATCACACCGCCGGAGATCGCCGCGGGGATCACGGTCAGACCCGCCGGAGCCGGCCCGGCGAGCACGCCCGTACGCAAGAGGATCCCGTTGATCACGAGCGTGAACAGGTAAACGCTGTAGAGGAGGACGAGGAACGCGACCATCCTGGCCGCCGACTGCGCGCGCGGCATGCCGGCCTTGCGCAAAGCCCAATAGGTCAGCAGGATGCCGCCCGCGCCGCCGGCGGAGAACAGGCGCGTCGCGGCAAGGCCGGCCATCGTGATCTGGTAGCTCTCGCTCCAGCGCAGCCGCAGATCTTGATCCGCCACGACCCCTTTGAAGAGGCCGACGTAAGAGAGGAACATGAGGACGCTGAAGCCAATCGCGACCGCGATCCAGGTCGCGTCGCCGTCGCGCAACTGGCGCACGCCGTCCTCGACGCCGACCAACTTCGGGAAGAGGAAGTAGATCGCCGCGATCAGGACCACGACGACGAAGAAGGTCTGGATCAGGCGCTTGGGATCCTCGAAGAACGACGGCGCCTCCTCGTCGATCGGGTTGGCGCGATTTTGCACGTCGTCAGCAGTCGTCGAATCCCCAGGCGACACGCGTCCATAGTGTCACGCTGACCGGTCTTCAGGTTGAGTCAGGGTTGGCGATCCGCTCGAGGTGCTGAATCCACCCGCTCACCCGGGACACAACCGGATCGGCGATCGGCTCCCCCCGGCGCACCGCCGCGGCCAGCACGGCGCCGGCCGCGAGGTCGGTCACGTAGTGCTCTCCCAGGTAGACCAGGGCGAACCCCAGCGTCAGGGCATAGGCCCAGCCGAGGGTCCCGGCGCCCGGTCCCGTCTCGCGCAGCAACTCCGCCGCCATGATGGAGCTGCCGAAATGCAGGGAAGGCATCGCGGCCCACGGATTGCCTCCCAGCGATTCGTAGAGGTGGGGCCAGGCCCGGCCCAGGACCTGTTCCCCGACATCCAGCATCAGCCGCCTGACCTCTTCGGTCGCGTACCCCTCATCGACCGCCCACCATGGCGGCGCGGTTGGCACGGCGAAGTAGACCGCGCAGCCCAGGTCGTATGTAGCCGCCATCTGCCGCGCCGCGCGCGGAAAACGGCGGCGCTCCGGCTCGAGGTCGTCGTCACGGGCCAGCACGTAAAGCAGGGTCACGTGCGGGACGAAGAACCATGCCCAATGCACGAACGAGAGGATGCGATCCAGCGCCCCGGGGTCTGACGGATGGGCGAACGCCCCCTGGAGGCGGGCATTCGGAAGCCGGCCGCCGCCAATCAGCCGGTCGGCCCTGATCGGGTAGTGGATCTTGAGCCGGCGGCGCAGCCGTTCGGGATCGTCATAAGGGATCTCGTGCGCGATCGTGAACCCCCACATCTGCAAGGCGTAGAGGGCCACGTCACGCGTGCGCGTGCGCGGTCTCAGCACGGCCAGCGCAGGTGGCCCGGCCGCGGCAATCGCCACGGTCGCCGCAGGGTGCAGCCCGAGTCGCTTACGGATCGGCGGCAGCGCAATCGCGGCGCCGACTAAAGCCGCCGCGCCAACGCGCACGGTTTTGCGAAGCGCCGGGCGGGGCCGGCCCGATGATCGACGAGGCCAACGCGGCACGAGCGCCGCGAGTATAGGAGCCCAACTTGGCTCCGCCGCTTGCGATTAGAATGGCGCCGCCGTGAGGCCCCCGACTTTTCTCCTGCCCAAGCTCGGCCGCGCCTTTGCGGTCGCAGGGCTTGCCCTAGGCGTTTTCGCGACGCCGGCGATGGCGGGAATTGCGCCTGAGGAGGCCAACTCCGCCAACGCGGAGAGCATCCGCACCGCCTACTGGGTGATGTTGATCGTCACCCTCGCACTCGGGCTCGCATTGCTCGGCGCAATCCTGACCGCCTTTCGGCGCTTTCGAGCCGATGGGCCGGAACGGCCGCGTCAACTGACGGCCGGCCGCGGGGTCGTCGGCAGGGCGGCGGCCGGCCTTGCTGTGCTGGCAACCGCGATCTTCATCTTCGGTGTCGCGATGACCGGGGGAGCCCGATCCGTCGAAGCCGACGAAAGCGCGGAGTCGATCGACATCAAGGTCGTGGGCATGCAGTGGCTTTGGCGCTACGAATACCCGGTGGAGGAGTCCGGCGCCAGCCCCGGCATCGCCACCGTCTTCTCCTACCAGGATCTGGTGGTGCCGGTCGACACCACGGTCAACCTCGACGTGACCTCGGTCGACGTGCTGCACCGCTGGTTCGTGCCCGCGCTAGGGGGCCAGCGGACCGCCGTTCCCGGCGAGACTGCCGAGCTGTCGTTCCGGGCCGATGAGGAAGGTGTCTTCGAGGGACGGTCGACCGAGTTCTCGGGCACCTCCTACCCCGCGATGCGGACCCGGGTTCGGGTGGTGTCTGAGGAGGCCTATGACCAGTACATCGACGATCTCCAGGCTGACCTGGAGGCCGGTCGCCAAGCGGTAGCACCGGAGGCCCCCGTCGCTGCGGAGGACCAGGGCGCATGAGCCCTCCTGAAGCGACCGCCGAGCGCCGCCCCGAGCTCGTCACGCGCGAGCTGCTCAGGCAGCGCGCCGGCTGGGTCGAGGCGGCGACGAGCGCCGATCACAAGGTCGTGGCGAAGCTCTACCTGGGCACGTCCCTCACGTTCCTCGCGATCGCGGCGATCCTGTTCGCGCTGACGCGGGTGCAGCTGATCGTCCCGGATTCGACGATCATCGCGCCGGAGATCTTCAACCGGATCAACACGGCGACAAATGCCACGTTCATGGTCTTCGCCGCCATCCCGTTCGTTCTCGGCCTGATCGGCTACGTCGTACCCCTACAGATCGGCGCGCGCGGCATGGCGATGCCACGCCTCGGCCAGGTCTCCTACTGGCTCTACGCGGCGGGCGCCTTCGTCTTCTACGCGAGCTTCCTGTACGCGGTCCCGGAGGTCGCCCTTTCGCCACTGCCCCCGCTGGCGGACGATTTCTTCTCGCCGACCAATGCCGTCGACGCGTGGATCGCGGGCGTGGGCCTGGCCGTGCTGGGATTCGTCTGCTTCGCGATCAACCTGGTCGCCACGCTGAACGGCCTGCGGGCGCCGGGGATGGCGTGGCGCCGCGCCCCGATCCTGGCCTGGGGCGCCCGGGCGATCGGCTACACCCTGCTCGTGATCGGCCCGGTGATGCTCGCCGCGCTGACCATGCTCACCGTCGATCGCCAGTTCGACGGCGTCTTCTTCGATGCGGGCCACGGTGGCGAGCCGCTCGCCTTCATGCACCTGAGCTGGATCTTCTTTGCCGGCTGCCACGCGATCCTGGTCGTCGCGGCGTGCGCCGTGATCTCCGAGATCGTGCCCACCTTCTCGCGCAAGCCCCTCTTCAGCCACACGGCCGTGGCCGGTTCGTTGGTGGCGATCGCCGTGCTTGGCGTCCTCGCCTGGATGCAGAACATGTACGCCGAGCCGATCCCGGATGGCTTCGCCTTCTTCGCGATGGCCGCTGCCGTCTTCATGCTTGTTCCCGTCGGGCTTCTGTTTTTCGTCTGGACGGCCACGATGTGGGACGGGGCGATCAGCGCAAAGGCACCGATCGGCCTCGCAATCGCGGCCGCGGTTGCCCTGGTGATCGGGCTCGGAGGGCAGCTCGCGACCTCCGTGATCCCGGTTGGCCTCCAGCTCGAGCACACGGCTGCCGCCTACCAGGACACGGTCATGGTCATGGTCGGATTCACCCTCGCGGCCTTCGCGGCGCTTCACTACTGGCTGCCGAAAATCAGCGGGCGTGCCGTGGCCGAGGGGCCCGCGAAGGCGGCGGCTGCGCTGATCCTCGGCGGGGCGCTGCTGTTCGCGCTGATGATGTTCCTGGCCGGCGTCGACGGCCAGCCGGTTGACGTCTTCCGCTACTACGAAGACGACGGCGTCTCCACCCTGAACCTGTTCGCGTCCCTCGGCGCCTTCGCCATCACGCTCGGCGTCCTTCTGGAGCTCGCCAACCTGGCGCGTTCGTACTCGTCCGGCCGCGAGCTTGGCCATGACCCGTGGGGCGGCGCCACCCTGGAGTGGTTCGCGCTTTCCCCTCCCCCTCCCCACAACTTCGACGCCGTCCCCGACGTCCGCAGCGCCGAGCCGCTGACCGACATCCGCGACGCGATCCGCGTGCGCATGGCCGCATACGTGCCACCTGCGCCGCTCCCGGACGGCTCGTCGCGGGCGGCCGAGGCCGGACCGCAGGCGGATGCGCCAGCCGGGCCTGAGCCTGCCGGGATCGCGGATCCGGACACGCGTCCCCCCGTATCCTGAGCTGATGGACAGCGTCGCGCCCCGCGACGGCGGTGCCGACATGATCGATGAGCGGCGCAAGCCGCGAAACAAGCATGTTCCGCCGGAGGCTTCCCTGTCGCGCTTTCGCCGCCTGACCGAAGCCACGATCATCGCCACCTTTGTCCTCGTCCTGATCGGCGGGATCGTGCGGGTCAGCGACTCTGGGCTCGGCTGTGGCCCGGCCGGCAGCGGCACGCACGGTTGGCCGCTTTGCGAGGGTGGCGTACTCCCGGCGGCCTCGGCGGAGTCGGTGATCGAGTACTCGCACCGGATCACGGCGGGGATCGTCTCCGTGATGATCGGGTTGATGGTGTGGCGCGCCTGGCGTCAGCTCAAAGACCACCGCTGGATCGTGCGCGGCTCGATCGCAGCGGGACTCTTGGTGCTCGTACAGGCGGGCCTCGGCGGCCTGACGGTCGAGGAGAACCTGGAGGAGTGGCTGGTAGCGGCGCACCTCGGCTTGGCGATGCTTCTCTTGGCGCTGCTGGTCATCCTCCGCAGGCATGCGTCCGAGCCGCAGTCGGTGGGGAGCTCGGGCAGCCTGGCTCTGAGGACGCTTTCGGCGGTCGCCGCCACGCTCATCCTGTGCACGATCGTCGCCGGCGGGCTTGTCGCGGGCACCGAGGGTCACGGGCGGGCGGATCAGCCGGAGCTCGGCGCCCACACCGCCTGTGGCCAGCAGTTCCCCGGCTGCATCGACCAGGGACTGATGCCGTTCGGCACCGGCCGGCTCGTCGATATCCAGCTGACGCACCGCCTCTTCATGTATCTCGCCTCGCTCGCGGTCATCGCGCTCGTGGTGGTCGCGATTCGAGAACGAGCGCGAAGCCGCTCGTTCCTGGTCTTGGGCGCCTTGCTCGTCTGTCAAGTCGTCTTGGGCGCGATCAACGTCTGGGCCGGCAAGCATGCGGGCTTGATCGTGGGTCACCTCGCGCTCGGCACGCTCGTCTGGACCACAGCGGTGTATGCAACGACTACCCTGATGGCCGTACCCGCCCCGCTCGGTCGGACGCTGCGCGAGGCTGAGGCAGCCAGGGCCCCCGCCTGACGATGGAAAGCGCGACCACAGAGGCACCAAAGCTGATCGCCGGATCCGCCGCCCCCGGGGTGCCGCTTCGGCATGGCTCGAAGCACGATGGGGATGCCGCCGCTTTAACCCCGGCGGACCACTCACTGCTCGGTCACCTGCGGGACTACGTCGCCCTCACGAAGCCGAGGATCATCTCCCTGCTTTTGGTCACGACGGTCGCGGCGATGGTCGTCGCCGCCCCGCAGGGACTGGCCCTCTCGACGGTGCTGTGGACGATGCTGGGCGGATACCTCGCTGCCGGTGGCGCCGGGGCCATCAACCACTACCTCGACCGGGAGCGGGACGCCCGTATGGCTCGGACCCGGGGGCGACCGCTCGTCTCCGGGCGGATCGAGCCGATGCACGGGCTGGTCTTCGGCATCGCGCTGGGGGCGCTTGCGTTCGTGCAGCTCGCCTTGACTGTGAACCTGCTCGCCGCGGTGCTGGCGATGGCCGGCCTACTCGGCTACGTCTTCGTCTACACGATGTGGCTGAAGCCGCTGACGCCGCAGAACATCGTGATCGGCGGTGCAGCCGGGGCCGTGCCGCCGCTGGTTGGCTGGGCTGCCGCAACCGGCTCGCTCGCTTGGGAGGCGCTCTATCCGTTTGCGATCGTCTTCCTCTGGACGCCGCCCCACTTCTGGGCGCTTTCCCTGCTGATCAAGGACGACTACGCCCGCACCGGAGTGCCGATGCTGCCCGTCGTCAAGGGCGAAGCCGCGACGCGCAGGCAGATCCTGATCTATGCGGTTCTGCTCGTCCTGTTCACGCTCGCTCCGGTCCTGACCGGGCTCTTCGGAGCCCTCTACCTCGCGTTCGCGCTGGCGCTGGGCGGCGCCTTCCTCGGCCTTGCCGTGCAGCTTGGGCGCGCTCCCTCCCGTCCGGCCGCCTTGCGTCTCTACCTGTCTTCGCTCGCGTACCTGGCGTTGCTGTTCTGCGCGATGGCAATCGATCGCGCTCTATAGGATTCGCACGAAGTGGATCGCCGCCTGGCTGACAAGAACCTGAGGAGCGGCCTCATCGCCGCAGGCATCGCGGTTGCGGCCTTCATGCTGTCGTTCGTCTTCGCGATCTACTACATCAGCTGATGGCCGAACCCACGCCCGAAGCCACCGAGCTCGTCTACGTTCCTGAGCCTTCGTTCCGGCCGGCACTGTTCGCCTTCGGCCTGGCCGGTGTCCTGGCCGGAATCATCGTCTGGTGGCCGTACGGCGTGATCGGCGCAGTGGTGGCGCTCGCGGCGGCGCTCACCATGCTCAGGGCGTCAAGGTCGCAAGTCGAGCGCCTGCCCAGCCGCCAGAAGACCACCACAGCCGTACTGCCGCCGAACTAGCACGGCCACAAGGTCGCCGTTAGTGCGCGTTTGCGGTCTCGTTCTCGGGAGGCGTCATCGCCGACGTCGCCCCGTCAGAGGTCCAGACACGAACTATGTCGCGAATCGAGAGGACCCCGACCAGTTCACCGCCCTCGACCACAACGAGGTGGCGGATATGTCGTTTTGCCATCTCCACGGCAGCGCGCTCGAGGCTCCAGTCAGGCGCCGCGGAGATCATCGAGTCGGACTGGTGGTTTCCGACCTGCTCCACGTCCGGGTCCTGGCCGCGGCCCAGAGAATTGATCACGTCGCGCTCAGAGAGGACCCCGGGCCCGGGGGTGTCCTCGTTGATGACGACCGCGCAACCGATCCCTCGCTCACTCATGAGCCGCGCCGCCTCGCGCAACGTAAGGCCTGGCCCGATCGTCAAGACGACGCTTGACATCCCATCCCTGACCTCCATGCTCCGGCTAACCCCTTTCTTTTCGCGTCGCGTGCTTCAACATGATCGATCCCAGGTAGTGCGGATCGTCTCGAACCCTATCAACCACGCCGGCTTCCCACCCGGAGCCTCGGGTCCGAGCACCCGCGGCGATGGATAGGATGCCCGGCGTGTTGAGCCCGCTCACAGGCGCCCGCGGGAAGGCGGCCCTCATCGTCTGTATCTCGCTCGCCGCCGCAGGCGCTGCCGCCGGCTGCGACCTCCAGGAGGACGCGGATCTCGAGCGCGGCCGTACCCTGTTCGTCGAGAAGTGCGGGACCTGTCACGCGCTTACCGAGGCGCGCACGGCGGCCACCATCGGGCCCGATCTTGACCTCTCCTTCGCGCACGCCCGCTCCGAGGGCATGGACCAGGACACGATCGAAGGAGTCGTCAGCGCCCAGGTCGAGAACCCGCGGTACATACGCGAGGAGGATCCCGACTACGCGAAGACGTTCATGCCCGCCGAAATCGTCACCGGCCGCGACCTCGAGGATGTCGCCACCTACGTGGCGAGCGTCGCCGGGGTCCCCGGCATCCAGCCGCCCGACCTCGGCTCTGCGGAGGAGATCTTCGCGGGCCAGTGCGCGCAATGCCACACCTTGAGTGCTGCGAACAGCGCCGCCAACGTCGGTCCCAACCTGGACGAAGCGCTACCCGGCCAGAACGAGGCCGAGATCGAGCAGTCGATTCGCGATCCGGAGGAAGAGATCTCACCGCTTCCCTTCGAAGGTCAGAGCATGCCGCCGTTCGATGAGAACGCGATCCCCGATGAGAGCCTCGCCGAGCTGATCAAGTACCTGATCGCCAACGCCGGGAAGTAGCCACGAGCTAGCGGGCGCGCCGAAGGAGCACTCCGACAGCGAGTCCGAGGAGGACTCCGAAGAGGATCGCCCCGGCCAGGGGATCGACCAGCAAGGCAAGCAGGATCACCGGAACCATCGCGATCCCGACGATCACGACGATCCGGAACATCTGCGGCTCGCTGACCCTCACGGCTCGATTATTCCCGAGGAGGGCCGGCGATGTGCGCTCGGCTGCTAGCCGGCCGCCGACCTCGAACGTCCCGGAGTCCCCCGTATATGAGTGACTGCGGGACGTTCGATGTGCGGGGCGCCGGCTAGAGGATGTAGATCGTGACGAAGACGATGATCCACATCACGTCGACGAAGTGCCAGTAGATCCCCGGCAGCTCGACGCCCAAGTGCTCCTTGGCGCCGGATCCGAAATGCCCTCGCCAGGCCCGGATGTTCGCGAACGTGAGCAGGAGGAGCCCGATGAAGACGTGCGCCCCGTGGAGCCCGGTCAGGCCGTAGAAGATCGACCCAAAGCCCCCGTCCCGAGCGGAGAAGCCGATGTGTACGTACTCGTTCATCTGGATGAAGAGAAACGTCGCGCCCAAAAGCCAGGTGGCGGCGAGGCCCATCTGGAGCGCGCGCCGGTTGCCGGATCGCGCCCCCTCGAGCGCCCAGTGCACGGTGAAGCTCGACGACACGAGGATCGCGGTGTTCACGCCGGCGACGAGGACTGGGAGCTCGTACGGCTCCGGCGGCCAGGGGCCTTGGTTGGAGACCACCCTGATGAAGAAGTACGAGGCGAAGAAAGCCCCGAACAGCATGATCTCCGAGATGATGAAGAGCAGGATTCCAAGCGTCGCCCGATCGATCGACGAGCTCTGATTGGCTTCGGGTGGTCCGTGATGGTGGTGATCCGCGCCAGCGGCCTGGCCGGACGCGATCGAGGCGCTTTCCACTCAGCTCACCGCCCCTTCGGCCGACCGCGCCGGAGGTGTGGTCACGTCGTCGCCGGCCTCAACATGCTCGACCGGCTTGTCGGTGATCTCCTTCACGCGGTCGATCAGCCCTTCCTCGAGCCAGACCGACTGCTCGCCGACGAGCGTCGCGATCAGGACCTCGTCGATCCGGTAGTGCGCGATCGCGTTCTGGACGGCTGCGAACGGGGCGGGGCTCATCGGCTGGCCGGTCGCGTCGATGTCGGCCCGGTACATCTCGGCCAGGGTCCGGGCGAGGCGCTCGCAGACCTCTTCGCGCGAGAGCCGCCCCGAGCGCGGGCAGATGAACGTGTAGCGATGCGGAGCCTCTTGCGCGCGGCCCTTGAGTCGCCCGATCAAGTCAGCGCTGGCGACCGTCTGGGTCGCCACCACGAGGGTGTGGGTCACATCCCAGCGGATCGCGTCGTCATCGATCCGGACGGGGATGTGGGTGATCGTCACCTCCCCGAACTCGCGCCCGGCCCACTCGACCAAGTCCCTGCGCATCAGCCCGTACCGCGACTCGATCAAGCACGAAAGGAGGACCTCGGCGGGCTCCCAGGCCCGGATGGCGTCGTCGAGCGCCAGCAGCGGATCCGGGTCCATGACCGCGATCTCCGCCTCGATTCCGAACTCACGAAAGACCAGCTGGGTGACTTCCACCCGGCTGTGCGCGGCGTCCGCCAGCTCGGTGCGGTCCACGATCTGGCCGGCCATGGGCTGGTTCTGGGGAGCCACGATCGCGATTCTCGCCGCCCCGGCCTCGACACGGTCGCGGACGGTCTGCAGCAGCTTGCGGCCGCCCGCTACCTCGTTCAGGAAGCAAAGGACCGTTCCGCCTGCCACCGAAGGCGCAGAGGGGCCGTCCATCACGGGCTGCTCCCGGAGGCGGTGCCGGCGACCGCGGGCTCCGGCGGCCTCGCCTCGTGGCCGTCGTCGCCGGCCATGATCGCGTGCCGTGCGCCCGGGACCCCGAACTCGTAGGGTCCCCCGACCACGCGCGGGATCTCGTCGAAGTTGAAGACCGGCGGCGGCGATGTGACGAGCCACTCGATCGTCTTGGCGCGCCATGGATTGTCGCCCGCCTTCGGCCCCCAGCGCCAGCTGACGACGACGTTGTAGATGAAGATCAGCTGCGCCGCTCCGAGAACGAACGAGAAGATCGAGATGACCAGGTTCCAATCACCGAACTGGGCGGAGTAGTCGGCGACTCGCCGCGGCATGCCCTCGAGCCCGATCCAGTGCATCGGCACGAAGGTCCCGAGCATGCCAACCAGGGTCAGCCAGAAATGCATCCGCCCCAAGCGCTCGTCGTACATGCGCCCGGTCATCTTCGGGAACCAGTGGTAGAGGCCCGCGAAGATCGTGAAGACCGACCCGCCGAAGAGGACGAAGTGGATGTGGGCGACGATGAAGTAGGTGTCGGACATGTGGATGTCGAGCGGCACCATGCCGAGCATCACGCCGGAGATGCCACCGACCACGAAGGTGACGATGAACCCCAAAGCGAACAGCATCGAGGTCGATTTCAGGTGCAGCACGGAGTCGAACAGCGTCGCCAGCCAGGAGAAGATCTTGATCCCGGTGGGCACGGCGATCAGAAGCGTCGTGATCATCATCGGGACTCGCAGCCAGCTGAACATGCCGGAGACGAACATGTGGTGGGCCCAGACGGTGTAGGAGAGGACGACGATCCCGATCAGGGCCAGCGCCATCAACCGGTAGCCGAAGATCGGCTTGCGGGCGTGCGTCGACAGGACCTCGGAGATGATCCCGAACCCGGGCAGCATCATGATGTAGACGGCCGGGTGCGAGTAAAACCAGAAGATGTGCTGGTAGCTCAGGACGTCACCCCCGGTGGCCGCCTGGAAGAAGTTGGTGTTGAGGGCGCGGTCGAAGAGAACCATGAACTGAGCGCCGGCGATGAACGGCGTGGCGGCGACGACCAGGAGCGAGGTCGAGAGGTTCGCCCAGACCAGCAGCGGCATGCGCCAGAAGGTCATGCCGGGCGCACGCATGGTGATGATCGTCACCAGGAAGTTGAGCGCCGTCGCGATCGAGGAGGCACCGGCGAACTGGACCCCGAGGTTGAAGAAGGACTGCCCGAGCGGCGCCCCGGTGGCGAGCGGCGCATACCCCGTCCAACCGGCGTCGAAGGCGCCGCCGGGCACGAAGTAGGAGGCCAGGAACAGGACTCCGGCCATCGGCAGCATCCAGAACGAAAGGGCGTTCAGGCGCGGGAACGCCATGTCCGGCGCGCCGATCATCAACGGCAGGACATAGTTCGCGATCCCCGCGAAGACGGGGATGATGAACAGGAAGATCATGAACGCCGCGTGGGTCGAGAAGAGCCCGTTGAAGAAGCTCGGATCGACGATCTGGGTGCCGGGCTGAGCCAGCTCCGCTCGGACCACCATCGCGGCAAGGCCACCGACGATGAAGAAGAAGAAGGTGGTGCAGATGTATTGGATCCCGATCACCTTGTGATCGGTGTTGAAGCGGAAGTAGTCCCGCCAGCTCGAGGCGCCGTGCTGGGAGTGGTCGTCGGGGACCGTGGGGGCGCCGCCCGCCCAGCGGAACCAGTACGTGAAACAGCCGATCCCGACCAGGAACCCCAGCGGGGCGGTGATGCCCGGGACGATCAGGTGGGGGTAGCCCGTCTGCTCGGTCTGGAAGATCTCGAGGCCGGAGACCGCGCGCAGCGCCACCACCAGGCCGAAGCCCAGGGCGCCGCCGACCAGGAACCCGAACAGGGCCCGCGCCATTCCCGGTTCCTTCAAAGCTGTGGGCATCATCGTCGGCTTCGCGAGACCCTAGCTAGGACTCACTGCCCGCCTCCGCCGGGGCTTCGCTTGCGGCCGGCTCCTGCTCCGCAACCCAAGCGTCGAAGTCCTCCTGGGTGTGGACGACGACCTTTGCCTGCATGGTCGCATGGCCGAACCCGCAGAGCTCGGTGCAGATCAGGCTGTAGGTGCCGACCCGGTTCGGCGTGACCACGAACTGGTTGTCGACATCGGTCGGATTGCCCTCCGCGATCGGGACCAGGTCGCGCTTGATTCGCCACTCTGGGACCCAGAAGGAGTGGAGGACGTCGAGGGCGGTCAGGTGGACGTCGAGCTGGGTGTCGACCGGCACGTGCAGCTCGTTGGCGGTGACCTCCTGCTCCGGGTAGTCGAACGTCCACTTGAACTGCTGCGCCGTGACCTCGATCGGTAGCTGGTTCGCCGCCTCGGCCTCGATGTCGTCGAGCACGATCCAGGAGTAGGCGCCGCCGAAGAGGACGATGATCGTCGGGATCACGGTCCATGCGATCTCGAGCTTGGTGTTGCCGTGGATCGGCTTGCCGTCGGACTCGTCACCGGGCTTGGCGCGGAAAGCGTGGATGCAGTAGCCCAGCATCACGACGACGACCGCGAAAACGAAGCAGGAGATCACGATCATGATGTCCAGGAGGGTGTCGATGTCGTCGGCCTCAGCCGACCCCTGAAGCCCGTTCCAGTCAGGAATCAGCATGATGACCGACTGGACCACGGTCAGCAGGATCATCAGGCCGAAGAGGCGGACGTAGGTTCCCCGGTTCACCGCGGCGCATTCTATTGAGAGCGGACGGACAAGGCACCGAGGCCCCAGGCGCGAATCGGCACGAGCACCGAAGGGCGCACTCTCACCTGGTTCCAGCCGAAGCGTCGATCACCGAGCCCGCGACCCGGTCCCAGCTCCACAGGCGGATCGCCGTCTCACGAAGGGCTCGCCGCGAAGCCTCGCGCGTCGCCGTGGGCAACCCGAGCCAGCGGATGAGCCGATCCGCGAGCGCGTTCACGGCGTCGTCGTCAACCGGGAAG
>JALZKA010000048.1 GCA_030859475.1 Actinomycetota bacterium | reverse complement strand
TGCGAGACGCCGACCCGGCGCGCGGCTGAAGCTGCAACCGCCTCCAGCAGGCGGCGTGCGACCTCTTCGGCGCCGCCGAGGAAGGGTGTCGCCGCCAAGGGCCGGCCAACGACCTCGCGGCCGACCAGGGCGACGCGCCCGGTCTCTCGCACCACTGGCGAGCGCCCCCCATCGAAACCCCGCCCCGCGAGCGAGCGTCCCGTGGCGCGCACGCAAAAAAGCCCGCGCCGCAGTCGTCCCGACAAGGGTGACGAAGGCCCGCGCACCGCTCCCGCGTCCTAGCCTACGGGGCCGGCCCACCCGACCGATAGAAAGCGAGAACCACCCTTGTCCAGAACCCTGATCCTCGTGAAGCCCGATGCTTTCGCGCGCGCCTTGACCGGCGAGGTGCTCGCTCGCTTCGAGCGCAAGGGTCTGCGCATCAAGGCGCTGAAACTGCTGCAAGCGGACGAGGCGGTCGCCAACGAGCACTACGCCGAGCACGCTGAGAAGCCTTTCTTCGGCGAGCTGGTGACCTTCATCACGGGCGGCCCGCTGGTCGCGGCAGTGCTGGAGGGGCATGAGGCGGTAGCCGCAGCCCGGCAGCTGATCGGAGCAACCAATCCCGTCGAAGCCGCGCCAGGATCGATCCGTGCGGATTTCGGCTTGGAGGTGACCTACAACATGGTCCACGGCTCCGATTCCGACGAGTCGGCCGAGCGCGAGATCAGGATCTGGTTCCCGGAGCTGTAGGCACCGGCTACTCGGCCCGCCCCGCGCCCACGCGCCCCCACGCGCACGGCACCCCCGCGTGCGGCGCAGGCGTGGGGTGGCGGGTGGCAGACTCCAACCGATGAGCCTCGTCCTCGCATCGCGTTCGCCGCGGCGACGAGAGATACTGGAGTGGCTCGGGGTGGAGTTCACGACGGTGGACCCGGTGGTCGAGGAGTTGACCGAAGGCCCGGACCCCGAGAGGCTCGTCCTGGAAAACGCACGCCGGAAGGCGACCGCGGGCCTTGAACGCGCAGGGGAAAGCGCGGACGCCGTCGTCTTGGGCGTCGACACCGACGTGTTCATCGACGGTGTCATGCTGGGCCAGCCGGCGGACTCCGAGCAGGCGCGCGACCGGCTCGAGCGCCTCTCGGGGCGGACCCACCAGGTCTTGAGCGGCGTCTGCCTGCTGGGACCCCGGGCGGGCGCCATTCCGGACGCGCCGATCCGCGAGCGCGCCGGAGTTGCGCGGTCCGACGTCACCTTTCGCGAGCTCGACGAGGCGACGCTTCAGACGTACCTGGCCTCAGAGGAGTGGCGCGGGAGGGCTGGTGGCTACGCCATCCAGGGGCTTGGCTCGGTCCTGATTGACCGGGTCGAGGGCGACTTCTCGAACGTGGTCGGGTTGCCGGTGCGCCTCCTGTTGGCGCTCGATCCCGCGCTATCAGCACACTCGCGCGGAAACCCTAAGGCGGAGAAACAGCCTTAGTGTTTGAACGCAGGCTCGACTTCGGCTTGCGGCTTTGAAAACCTTCGCTAGACTCGGCCTCGCGGCTTGGTCGCGACAGCCGCTCCGGATGCGCTTCCCGCAGCCCCCTCGCCAGGCATCCGTGTCGGATTCCGGCAGCGTGCACGGCCTCGTCGTACCTACAGATGGTCACTTCCCTCCGACACCCCAGCCCCTCCTTCCCGGGGTCCTAGCCGATGTACCGCAAAGACGTCCGTCGCCGCCGCACGATCCTGGTTGCGCTGATCGTGGTCTCGCTGATCCTCCTGTCGATCCACTTCTCGGAGCCCCGTTCGGGACCTCTCCACACCATCCAGCGCGCCGTCGCGACCGTACTCTCGCCATTGGAGGCGGTTGCCGGGCAGGCGTTGAAGCCAGGCCGCGACCTGGTCAACTGGTTCGACGACACCTTCGCGGCGAAAGGCGAGAACGAGGAGCTACGCGACGACCTCGAAACGGCTCGCGTCCAACTCGCCCAGGCGCAGGCCGCGGTCGGCGAGAATGAGAAGTTCCGCGAGCTACTGGGCCTCGACCGCGACGAGCTCGCCGGCTTCGTTCCGGCGTTCGAGCCCGTCACCGCCCGGGTGATCGTACGCTCGCCGACCGTCACGAACGCCACGCTCGGAGTCAATGCCGGCTCGGGGGACGGAATCGAGATCGACGACCCGGTGGTCGCCGCGGCCGGGCTCGTCGGCAGGGTCGTCGAGGTCACCTCCGCAACCGCCCAGGTTCAGCTGATCACGGACCCGCGAAGCTCCGTCTCGGTCAAGGTCCTGCCCGACGGCCCGCAGGGCATCGTCGAGCCGGAAGTCGGGGATCCGGATGACCTGCGACTCGACTTCATCTCGAATGACGACGATATTTCCGAGGGGCAGCTCCTAGTGACGGCCGGCTGGTCGAACGAGGAGTACTCCTCGGTCTACCCGTACGGCATTCCGATCGGAGAGGTGACGGAGACGACGCTTGGCGATGAGGATTTCCAGCGGATCACCGTCCGCCCGTTCGCCGAGATGCGCGCCCTTCAGTACGTCCAGGTTCTGACCGGCGGGCCCAGGCGCCCGGGGATTGACGAATGATCATCACCCGGCAGATCTCGATCCGGCTGGTGCTCATCGTCGTGGTGTGCGTGCTCGTCCAGCTCTCGTTCTTCTCTTACTTCGCCGTTCTGGGCGCCCAGCCCGAGGTCATCCCCGTCGTCGTGGCCGCGATCGGCCTGCTGGGCGGTGCGGTGACCGGCGGCGTCGTCGGCTTCGCCACCGGTTTGTTACTTGACGCGGCGCTGCTACAGACGATGGGCGTGTCGTCCCTGATCCTCCTTTCGGTGGGCTATCTCGCCGGCCGCTACCGCGAAAGCTTCGAGATCGACAGCCCGCTCGGGCCGGCGCTGGTCGCCGGGGCCCTCACGCTGCTTTCGGCGGCGGGCTTCGTCGCGCTCCAGGTGATGCTGGGCGTGGAGGCCCAGGTGAGTGGTCTGATCGTCCGCGAGGTCGTGATGAAGGGGATCATCGGGTTCCTGTTGGCCTATCCGATCTATCCGCTGATCCGGTTTATGCTGCGGCCCGCCTTGGTGCTTGAGGATTCGCCTTCTCGTAGGCCGCTCTTCCGGGGCCGGCGGAGCAAGCCCGCCGCCCGCCGCTCGCGCCGGATGGGCGCTCCCGGGGAGGTCGCATGACCTTCAGCGGCGGCCAGTGGAACCGCCAGCGCCGAAGCCCGGTCGAGTTTCAGCGGCGGGTGACGATCATCGGCGGCGTAGCCCTGCTCGCTTTCATCGCGATCTTCTTTCGGCTCTGGTACCTCCAGGTTCTGTCCGGTGACAAGTACCTCGCGGAAGCGCAGGGAAATCAGGTGCGGGAGGTGCGAGTTCAGGCGTCCCGAGGAGAGATCCTCGACCGCAATGGTGAGATCCTCGTCGGCAACCGCACCGCGCTGGCGCTCCAGGTCCGCGTCGATGAGCTGCCGGAATCGGAGGCCCGCAAGGAGCGTGTCCTGGCCGATGTCGCCGATGTCGCCGGGATGTCACTGAAACGCGTCAACGAAGAGATCCGTGTGCAGACCAAGGGCCTCGCAGGCACGCCGGTGACCCTCAAGCGCGACGTCCCGATCGAGCTCGTCTACTACCTGCGGGAGAATCAGCGCCGCTTCGAGGGCGTCAGCGTGGACCGGGTCTTCGTCCGGCGCTACCCGCAGGGCACCCTGGCGGCGCAGCTTTTCGGCTACGTCCGCGAGGTCGACGCCGAGAACCTGAGCGAGCCCCAGTTCCAGGAGCTCGAGCCGGGCGACCAGATCGGCAAGGACGGGGTCGAGCTCACCTACGACCACGTCCTCCGCGGCATCAACGGCGTCACCGAGTTCGAGGTTGACGCGCTGGGCTTGCCGATCGGCAGGCCGACCAGCGTACGCGAGCCTGAAACAGGCAACGACCTGGTGCTGACGATCGACTCGAGCATGCAGGCAGCGGGAGAGGCCGCCCTCCAAAGCTTCGGCCTCCCAGGCGCGTTCGTCGCCCTGGATCCCTCGAATGGCGAGGTGCTGGCGCTGGGGTCGAACCCGACCTTCAACCCGTCGACCCTCGCGCAGCCCAACATCTCCCAAGCCGAGTCCGAGGCGGTTTTCGGCGACCCCGACGTCGAGGACTCAACGGGCGCCCCCGCTTTCAACCGCGCGATCGCCGGCGGTTATCCGGTTGGCTCGACGTTCAAGCCGATCACCGCGCTGGGGGCACTCGACGCCGGCAAGCTGACCACGAACGAGACGATTCTCGATGACGGCAAGTACGAGCTGGGCGACGGCAACGTGCTGTCAAATGCGGGGGACATGATCTTCGGGCCGGTCCAGCTCGACAGCGCGCTCAAGGTCTCCTCCGACATCTTCTTCTACACCCTCGGCGGCCGCCTGGCGGAGGACATCGCAGATGACGGCGAGGAGTGGATCCAGGAATGGGCGACGAAGCTCGGCCTCGGGGAGCCGACCGGAATCGATGTCCCCGGAGAGGCTTCCGGATTGGTGCCGACCCCGGAGTGGCGCAACGACCTGTATCGGGAGGGCCTTACGGACCGTCCCTGGACCTCGGGCGATAACGTCAACCTCGCGGTCGGCCAGGGTGACCTGCAGGTGGCTCCGCTGCAGATCGCCGTGGCGTACGCGGCCATCGCAAACGACGGCACCGTCGTGACTCCGCGCGTCGCGCTGCGGGCCGAGGACCCGGCCGGCCGGGTCGTCCAGGAGATCGAGACCGAGCCTAAGCGCCACGTCGATATCGACCCCGATTGGCGGGCGACGATCATCGACGGGCTGACGGCCGCGGCGATGGAGCCGGAAGGCACCTCGGAGCCGATCTTCGGCGGATACCCGGTGGATGTCGCGGGCAAGACGGGCACGGCCGAAACCTTCTACCAGGGGATCCCCGTCGATCAGTCCTGGTATGTGGCGTGGGCCCCGGCCGACGATCCCCAGGTCGTGGTTGCGGTCACGATCGAGCGCGGCGGCTTCGGCGCGGACTCAGCGGCCCCCGCCGCCAGGCGGATCTTCGACGAGTACTTCGATTTCAAACCACGCGAATTGGGCGACAGCTCCCAGTCGACGACTGGCGAAGCAGGTACCGTGGTGTACGAATGAAGACGGTGAGCGACTTGTCGCGAAACCAAGTTTGCCCGCCTGGTAAGGCATTGATATGGCTGTAGTTAGCGGACCAAGGCCCCGGATGCAACCGCGGGCTCGGCCCTACGCCGAACCGCGCGAGAGCTTGCTCGAGCGCGCGGGGGTGATGAGGCTGGATTTCACCCTGCTCGCAGGGGCGATCGGCCTGATCGCGTTTTCGGTTTACACCCTGGGTCAGGCAACCGCCGAGGATGTCCCGGGCAATCCGCACTACTACGTGATCCGGCAGTCGATCTACGCAGTGGTCGGCATCGCGTTGATGCTGGCCGCAGCAAGGGTCGACTACTCGCGGTTTCGTGAGCTGCGGGTCGGCGTCTACAGCGCGATGGTCTTCACGATCTGCCTCGTCTTCGTCTTTGCCGAGGCCACGCGCGGCTCACACCGCTGGATCGAGTTGCCGTTCTTCACCTTCCAGCCTTCCGAGCTGGGCAAGGTGCTTTTGATCCTGGTCCTGGCGGCGGTCGCGATCGACCGTCTTCAGGGCGCCTCCGACCGGAGGCGCACAGCCCGGATCCTGATGCTGGGAGCGATCCCGGCAGGACTCGTTTTCCTGCAGCCGGATCTCGGCACCTCGCTGGTGTACGGGGTCATCACCCTCGCGGTCCTTTTGATCGTCGGAACCAAGTGGCAGCATTTCGCTGTTCTCGGGGCCCTGGTGGCGGCAGCCGTCGCAACGGTCCTGGTTGTCGCGCCGGCGGTCGGCAAGCCGATCCTCCAGTCCTATCAGCAGGAACGGCTCACGGCGTTCTTGAGTCCCAGCGACGACCCAGCTGACTCCAGCTATCAGATCAACCAGTCGAAGATCGCGATCGGCGCGGGCGGCAAGGTCGGCCGCGGCGACGACGCGACGCAAACGCGGGACGGCTTTTTGCCCGAGCGCCACACCGACTTCATCTTTGCGGTCGTTGGGGAGCGCTACGGGTTTACCGGCGCCGCATTCATCCTGTCCCTTT
Source organism: Actinomycetota bacterium (assembly GCA_030859475.1). Taxonomy (GTDB): domain Bacteria; phylum Actinomycetota; class Thermoleophilia; order Solirubrobacterales; family 70-9; genus JALZKA01. The sequence goes on along the minus strand of JALZKA010000048.1, from coordinate 9,438 downwards.
ACGCCCTGCTCATCTGGCGGGCGCTGCGCATCATGACGCTCTCGAAGAACTTGTACGGAGCGATCCTCGCCGGCTCGATTGCCGCGATGATCTTGTTCCACGTCTTCATCAATGTCGGCATGAACATCGGGATCGCACCGATCACCGGTATTCCGTTGCCATTGATGAGTTCAGGAGGCTCGTCCGTAATCGTCACCTTCTTGTCGATCGGCTTGCTCCAGAGCATCTACGTCCAGTCGCAGCTCGCCTCCAGGAACAGGGAAGACCTGCTCCTGAGGTGAGCTGATTGACCCATCCGAGAACGTTCCACCCGAAGCGGCGGACCCAGGCACCGCCATGCTTCGTCCTCAGTCGCTCGCGTGCATTTCTGCACGCCACGCTCCCTGCGTCCTCGCCTGACGGCGCCTGGAGCACGCCGCTACAGGCGCAACCTTCCCGAAGGGATCAATCTTGAAGAAGAAGATTCTCGTATCCGTCGACGCCGGCGAAACGCGCGTCGCGGTATTCGAAGCAAAAGGCGACGCGAAGCCACGCGTTGCGGAGCTTTACGTCGAGCGCCGCGGATCGCGGTCGATCGTCGGCAACATCTACAAGGGGGTCGTCGACAACGTCCTACCGGGCATGGAGGCGGCATTCGTCGACATCGGCCTTGAGCGAAACGGCTTTCTGCACGTGGACGAGATCGTCCTGCCCGGCGGCGAGAAGGTCCCGCGCCGCGGCCACGGCAAGGGCCGCTCGATCGCGGAGCTGATCAAGCCCAAGCAGGAGGTGTTGGTCCAGGTGGTCAAGGACCCGCTGAAGACGAAGGGCGCGCGCCTGTCGATGCAGCTCTCGATCGCCGGCCGGTACCTGGTCTACATGCCGCAGGGCGCAGGGGTCGGCGCCAGCCGCCGGCTGCCGGACGCCGAGCGCGACCGCCAGCGCAAGCTCCTGCAGAAGATCCACTCCGGTGACGGCGGCGTGATCGTGCGGACCGCCGCCCAGGGCGCCGGCCAAGCCGACTTCGAGCGCGATCTCGCCTACCTGCACAGGCTTAGCGAGGTGGTGATCCGCCGCGCCGAGGACGTCGGTCCGGCGGAGCTCGTCTTCCAGGAGGCGGACCTGTCGATCAGGGTCCTTCGCGACGTCCTGAACAAGGAGTTCCAGCTCGCGACGATCGACGATGAGAAGCAGCATCAGCGGGTCACCAGCTTCTTCCAGCGCACCGCCCCGGAGCTGGTCGACAAGGTGGAGCTCTACGAGGGCGCGGAGCCGCTGTTCGAGCGCGAGGGCGCCGACGAGGCTGTCCGCTCGACGCTCTCGCGCCGCGTGGACCTGCCGTCGGGCGGCTACCTGATGATCGACTACGCCGAGGCGCTGACCGTGATCGACATCAACACGGGGAGCTTCACCGGGCGCGGCAAGGGGCGCCTGGAGGACACGATCACCAAGGTCAACATCGAGGCCGCGGAGGAGGTCGTCCGCCAGCTCCGGCTGCGCGACATCGGCGGGATCATCGTCGTCGACTTCATCGACATGGCCCGCTCACGAAACCGCGATCAGGTCCTGAAGACGATGCGCAAGGCATTGGACGAGGACAAGACCAAGACCTACGTCGTCGAGATCTCGCCGCTCGGCCTGGTCGAGATGACCCGCCAGAACGTCACGGACGGCGTGCGGGAGATCCTGACGAAGCCGTGTCCCACCTGCGAGGGGGAGGGCGTGATTCTCTCCGAGGAAACCGTGGCGATCGATGTGATCCGCAAGCTCCGCGAGCTCGTCGCTGAGCGATCTGAGCCCGACGCCTTCCTGATCCGGGTCAACCCCAGGGTGGCGGCCAAGCTCCTGGAGGAGGGCAGCGGCCTGCATGAACTCGAAGAGCGGAGTGGCAAGCACTTCCACTTCGAGGGCGGTGACGCGCTGCCGGTCGCTACCTACGAGGTGTCGGACCAGGGCACCCGGGAGCAGATCGAGCAGCGGGCCCTGCCGTTCGCGGTTGGGGACGAGGTCCTGGTCGCGATCGAAGAGCCACACATGTACAACGTGGACGACGCGATCGCCCGGGTCGACTCGTACATCATCTCCGTGGCAGGGGGCGGCCGCCACGTCGGTGAGCGCCGCCTGGTCCGGATCGAGGAGGTGGCGCGCTCCGTCGCCAGCGCGACGCTGGTCGACAACGGGGCGGTTACGAGCGAGAAAGCGGCATCGGCAAGCTAGAATCCTGCGCCTTCATGGCTGAGACCTACGCGATAATCGAAACCGGCGGCAAGCAATACCGGGCCGAGAAGGGCACTGTGTTGCTGGTCGATCGCCTGTCCGGCGACGCGGGCGACAAGGTCAACCTGCGGGCCGTGATGTTCAACGGCGGCTCCGACGACGTGGTCGTTGCCGGTTCTGACCTGGAGAAGGTGAAGGTCGAGGCGGTCGTATCCGAGCATTTGCGCGGCGAGAAGCTCCGGATCTTCCGCTACAAGGCAAAGAAGGGTTATCGCAAGCGCCAAGGCCATCGCTCGGAGCTCACGAAGCTCGAGATCACGGACGTCAAGATGCTCAGCCGCAAACCGGCTGCGAAGAAGGAGGCCCCTGATGGCTCATAAGAAGGGACTCGGCTCCTCACGCAACGGTCGCGATTCGAATCCCAAGATGCTGGGCGTCAAGGTCTTCGCCGGTCAGGCGGTGGCCGGCGGCGAGATCATCGTCCGCCAGCGCGGCACCCGCTTCTATGCCGGCGACGGCACCGGAATCGGCCGCGACCACACGATCTTCGCTACCCGGCCGGGGACGGTCGAGTTCAAGCCGTCGCGCAAGGGCCGCGTGGTCAGCGTCGCCGAAGGGGAGCGAGCGCGGATGTAGCCTGTCCGGGTGCCTTTGCGCTCCGGAGGGAAGGATGCTGCGGACGGTGAGCTAGTCGACGCGCTCCGCCGCGGCGACGAGTCGGTCTACGCCGCTTTGGTGGACGAGTTGACCCCGGCGCTCACACGTCTGGCTTTGGCGCATGTCCCGAGTCGCGCGGTCGCCGAGGAGGTCGTGCAGGACACCTGGATCGGAGTGATCACGGGCATCGATCGCTTCCAGGGGAGATCCGCGCTGCGTACTTGGATCTTTCAGATCCTGCTGAACACCGCCCGAACGCGGGGCAAGCGGGAGAAGCGCACTGTGCCGCTCTCCTACTTTCGCCGGCGCGCGGAGGAAGGCGTAGGCCCGGCGGTCGATCCCGATCGCTTCCATGGCCACGCCGGGGATCTTCACGGCCAGTGGTCAAGCCCACCGGCCGAGTGGTCGAACCCGGAGGTCAAGCTCGCTTCGGACGAGGCGCGCGGTGTTCTCCTTGAGGCAATCGCGGCTTTGCCGCCACGTCAGCGAGAGGTCATCACGTTGCGCGACATCCAGGGTTACTCGGCGGCCGAGGCGCGTAACGCGCTGGGCGTGGAGGAGACCAATCAAAGAGTCCTCCTGCACCGGGCTCGATCCAAGGTCCGGGCGAGGCTGGAGGAGTACTTCGAAGGGCAGGACGCGTGATGAGTCGCCGACCGACAATCGATCCCTCGCGCCCGCTGGTTTGCCGCCAGTTCGTGGAGGTGGCCAGCGACTATCTGGAGCGCCGGCTGAGCGAGGCGGAGATGCTCTGGACCGAAGAGCACCTGGCGGCGTGTGACGCGTGCCGTGCCTACCTGGCGCAGCTTCGAGCGACGATCGACTCGCTGCGCGGGCTGGCGGACTCGGACTTGGACGCCGGCCGCCGCGAGTCGATCCTGGCCGCGATGCGCGTGGCTCGCCCTGAAGCGCATTAGCTGCCGGGTCGAGGCACGCGACTTTCCCCTTTTCTCCACTCGCTCTGGTCCACACATTCACCGACAGCAGCACGCTCGCGCTCGCCAGCCCGATTCGCTCCAGGTTGCTGGAATTAGTCTCTGTCACGACACTGCCATTATCGCCCGCCCGCCGGGTGGGATTGGCAGCGTGGGGTGTGGTGGCGCCCCTGCGATAGTCAGCGTCCGTGTTTCACGACAAGGCGAAGATCTGGGTTGAGGCCGGGCGCGGCGGCAACGGAGTCATCAGCTTCCGCCGTGAGGCTCACGTTCCGCGAGGCGGCCCGGACGGCGGGGACGGGGGCCGCGGCGGCGACGTCGTCCTGGTCTGCGATCCCTCGCGCCGAGACCTCGCCGCATTGCGGATGGCGCCGCATTACCGGGCCGGAAACGGGGGCCACGGGTCGGGCCAGCAGCGCCACGGCGCCCGCGGCGAGGATCGGGAGATCCCGGTGCCGCCGGGAACCACGGCGGCCGGTGTCGACGGATCCTCGTACGATCTGGTCGAGCCCGGGCAGCGGGCGATCGTCGCGGTTGGCGGTGAGGGGGGCCACGGCAATAAGCGCTTCGCCAGCTCGACGCGGCAGACGCCCCGGTTCGCCGAGGCAGGCCTGGCTGGAGAGCAGGGCTGGATCGAGCTTCGCCTGCGCCTGCTCGCGGACGCCGGGCTGGTCGGCGCACCCAACGCGGGCAAGTCGTCGCTGCTGGCCCGGTTGACGAACGCGCGGCCGAAGGTCGCCGACTACCCGTTCACGACGATCGATCCGGTGCTGGGCACGCTCGACGACGGCGATCGCCAGCTCGTCCTCGCCGACATCCCGGGGCTGATCGAGGGCGCTGCGGACGGCGCCGGCCTCGGTCATGAGTTCCTGGCGCATGTCGAGCGCTGCCGGGCGCTCGTCCACCTGGTCGCGATCGATCCGCTCGACGAGCGGGACCTCTACGACCGCTATCAGACGATTCGCGCGGAGTTGCGAAGCTACGGCGCCGGCCTGACCGAGCTCCCGCAGGTGGTGGCGGTCGCCAAGCGGGACCTGCTGCCGGGGGGGGACGTGGCCGCGCTGGTTGATCTCCTTCGGGATCAGCTCGCGGGCGAGGCGGAGGCGGTCCTCGCGATCTCGTCGGCGACGGGGGAAGGGATCGACGAGCTGCTCGCCAACCTGTTTCCGCTGATTCCGGTCACGAGCGAGCCGGGCCCGCCGCCCGAAGGCGTCCCGCGCTACGAGGCCGAGCACATCACATACCGCCCGGCCGGAGACCAGGGTTTCGACGTTGTCCGCGAGGGCGATGCGTACCGGGTTCACGGCCGGGGGATCGAGCTGCTGGTCGAGCGCCATGACCTGACGAACTACGAGGCGCTCGCATACATCGAGACGCGGCTGCGCGAGATCGGGGTGATTGCGGCGCTTGAGCGCGCCGGCTTCCAGCCCGGCGACGAGGTCCGAATCGGCGAGCAGGAGTTCGAGTTGGACCCCGCCTAGCCTCGAACGTCCCTGAGTCATGCATTTTTGGGGGACTCCGGGACGTTCGACTGTGGAGCGCTCCTAGACTTGCCGCGATGATGGTCGTCGCAAAGCTCGGTTCGTCGATCGTCGCCGATCCCGAAGGGGATGTCCGGGGCGACGTGCTCGACCGTGTCTGCGCACAGGTCGCCGCGCTGCATGCGGAAGGCGAGGAGGTCGTGATGGTCACCTCGGGCGCGATCGCCCTCGGCATGCGCCTGATGGGCTTCGATGCGAGGCCGCGGGCGGTCGATGAGCTTCAGGCCGCGTCCGCGGTCGGGCAGGGCACATTGTTCCGCGCCTACGAGGCGCGGCTCGCTCAGGCCGATGTGCACGCCGCGCAGGTGCTCCTGAATTCGTCCGATGTCTCCACGCGGGTCAATTACCTGAACGCAAGGGCCACCCTGCGGCGGCTTCTGCAATGGCGGGTGGTCCCGGTCATCAACGAGAACGACACCACGGCCACCGACGAGATCACGTTCGGCGACAACGACTTCCTCTCGGCGCAAGTCGCCCTGCTCCTGGGCGCGACGAAGCTGGTGCTCCTGACGGATACCGCTGGCTTGCACAGCGCCGACCCGCGCCACGATCCGGGCGCGCAGCTGATCGAGCGAGTCGAGAGCTTCGACGAGCTTGCCGGCCTGCAAATCGGCGACCGCACTTCGCCTTTCGGATCGGGTGGCATGCGCAGCAAGGTCGCTGCAGCGGAGATGGCGACCGCGGCCGGAGTCGACGTGGTCGTCTGTGACGGGACCGGGGACGGGACGTTGTTGGCGGCGGCCCGCGGTCAGGCGGTGGGAACCGTGTTTCCCGCCGGATCCGGGCGGGAGCGGAGTTTCAAGCTGTGGCTCCGTTTTGCCAAGCCGAGCCAAGGGGAGGTCACGATCGACTCCGGAGCCGCGCGAGTCTTGCGCGAGAGTGGGTCCAGCCTGCTACCCGTCGGGATCACGGAGGTGGGCGGCGAGTTCGAGGCGGGCGATGCGGTCGATGTCGTTAGCGACGGCGAGCGGGTCGGCAAGGGAATCGTCAATTACTCAGCCGTCGAGCTTGGCAGGATCAAAGGGCTGAACTCGGACCGGATCCAGGAGTTGATGCCCCACGCGGCTGCCGAAGCGGTGCATAGGGACTTCTTTGTTCTGGGCTGAGGCGGACGACCCGTCGGTACCCTTTCGAGGACCCATGGCAACCACGATCCGCAGCGTGACAGAGGCATGCGAGAGTGCCCGAGCGGCCTCGATTGAGCTGGCGCGCGCCTCGAGCGCGACGAAGGATGCTGCCCTGGCTCGGCTCGCCGGCCTACTGCGCGAGCGCGGTACGGATGTCCTGGATGCAAACGGTGGGGACCTGGCCGACGAGCGTGCCGCTGGGCTGAGCCCGGCCCTGCGTGATCGTCTGACGCTGACGGGGGAGCGGGTTGAGGCGATCGCCGCCGGCGTCGACGCGATCGCGGCCTTGCCCGATCCGGTGGGGGAGGAGCTGGACAGCGGGACCCTCGAGAGTGGGTTGCGAATGCGCAAGGTCCGGGTGCCGCTGGGAGTCGTCGCCGTGATCTACGAGGCACGGCCGAACGTGACGATCGACTGCTCAGCGCTGTGCCTGAAGTCGGGAAACGCGATCGTGCTGCGCGGGTCGAGCTACGCGGAGCGCTCGAACGGAGCCCTTGCCGCGCTGGTTCGCGAGGCGGTGTCGGAAGTCGGCCTCCCCGAGGGGTCGGTCGAGCTCCTCTCCGGCGATCGCGCCGAGCTGGCGGAGCTTGCGAGCGCGGACGGGCTTGTCGACTTGGTGATCCCACGCGGCGGCGGCGGCCTAAAGCAGGCGCTCAAGGACGTTGCGACGGTCCCGGTCATGTACGCGGCGGCCGGCAACTGCCATGTCTACGTGCACGCCGATGCCGACCTCGACATGGCTCGCCGGATCGCCTTTAACGCCAAGGTGCAGCGGCCCGGAGTCTGCAATGCCGCGGAGAAGCTGCTGGTGCACGCGGATGTCGCCGATCGGTTGCTGCCGGACCTGGTCCGCGAGCTGCGGGCTGCGGGCGTCGAGCTGGTCGGGGACGAGCGGGCGCGCATCGCCGCCGGCGATCGACCGGTCGGCGAAGCGGTGGGCGATGACTGGGATACCGAGTACCTGGACCTGAAGATGGCGATCGCGGTGGTCGATTCGGTTGCCGAGGCGATCGAGCACATCAACCGCCACGGCACCGGGCACTCCGAGGCGGTCGTGACGTCCTCAGACGAGACGGCCACCGCATTCACAGCCGATGTCGATGCCGCCTGCGTGTATGTCAACGCCTCCACCCGGTTCACCGACGGCTTCGAGTTCGGGATGGGAGCGGAGATCGGGAACTCCACCCAGAAGCTCCACGCGCGCGGACCGATCGGGATCCGGGAGCTGACGACGTACTAGTATGTCCTCAGCGGCGACGGTCACATCCGGGGGTAGGACGGTCGCGGCGATCGGAGTTCTAGGGGGCACGTTCAACCCGCCCCACGTGGGGCATCTCGTGCTTGCCCGGGAGGCGGCTGATCAGCTTGACCTGGAACAGGTGCTCATCATTCCGGTCGGCGAAGCGCCTCATCGCAGGATCGACGCGGAGCCAGGTCCGGACGTCCGGCTGGAGATGGTCACGGCGGCGACAGCGGGAGATGACGTGCTGCGGCCGTCGCGGATCGAGATCGAGCGCGAGGGCCCGTCCTACACGTTTCGTACCCTCGAGTTGTTGCATGAGGAGCGTCCTTCCGACGAGTTCAACTTGATCCTTGGAGCCGATGCCGCGGCGGGCCTGGGATCGTGGCGGGAGCCGCAGGCGCTCCTGGAGCGTGCCGCGGTTGCTGTTGCGGGAAGGCCCGGGACGACGCTCGAGCGGGCGCTCGATGCGCTCGCCAATCTGGGGGCGGAACCGGCCGCCGTGATCGCGATGCCGGAGCTGGACATCTCGTCCAGCGGTCTGCGTCGCCGGGTCGGCTCCGGCCGCTCGATCCGCTACCTGACGCCGGACCCCGTGCGCACGCTGATCGCTGACCGGGGCCTTTACCTGTGAGGAAGCCTGGATGAGCGGCCGCGACACGGCCGTCGAGGCTCAGCGGCTCGCCGATCCGGTTGCGTCGGAGGAGCTGACTCGCAGGATCGCCGGGCTGGTCGACGAGAAGCTGGGTGAGGACATCGTCGCGATCGACGTGCGGAAGCTGGTCAGCTATACGGATTTCCTGCTCGTGACCACGGCTCGCAACGAGCGGCTGGCCAAGGCCATCCACGACGAGGTTCATGTGAAGCTGAAGGAGGAGGGCCTGTTGCCGAGCCGCTCCGAGGGGGCGGCGGAGGCCCGTTGGGTGCTGCTCGACTACCTGGATTGCGTGCTGCACATCTTTGTTCCGGAGGCCCGCGAGCACTACCGTCTCGAACAGCTTTGGGGGGAGGCCCCGCGCCTGACGCTCTGAGGCCGGTCCGTCCGAGCCGCCGCCTAGCCTGCGCAGCATCGGGCGACCAGCGTTCAAGAGGAGCTTGTTCGGCTACAGGCGGGCCGACGTCGAGGAGGCGCTCGTCGCGCTGGGGTCGGATCTGGAAGCGCGGGATGCGACGATCGAGCTGTGCGGGCGCAAGCTCGAACAGGCGGTGCGCGCGATCGAGAGTCGCGATACCCGGATTGCGGAGCTCGACCTGGCTGCCAGGCAGCTCGCACGGCGCGTCGTCGACCGGGAACGGGAGTTGCGCGCTGCGCAGGCGGAGCTGGCGCGCTTGCACGGGGAGTCGGATAAGGCGGTACGAGCGCTCGGCGCGGTGGCCGACGAGCTCGGCGTCCTGCGAAGCCAGGCGCGCGGGCAAGCAACGCGCATCCGCCTCAGGGCGCTTCGCGACGCGGTCGAGGTGAGCGACCGGATTGCGGACCTGACCAGGCGCCCCGCGGAGGCGCGCGAGCGACTGCTGGAGGCGCTTGGCGATGCGATCGCCAGGCTCGGGGAAGGGGCGCTCGCTCCGCCGGCCGGGTCGAATGGGCGTGAGCCCGAGGCCGAAGCCGAGGATCTCTTCGAGGGCGTGGTCGAGGTCGAGGTCGGGCCGCTCGACGACTTTGCCCAGCTCGTCGGATTCGAGGACGCTGCCGCCGGGATCGGTGCCGCCCACGAGATCTCGGTGAAGCGTTTCGCCAAGGG
>JALZKA010000047.1:8672-15583 GCA_030859475.1 Actinomycetota bacterium | reverse complement strand
CCGCCGTACTCGGGCGGGCGGGGTGGGGTGTTGGTGGTCGGCGGCGGTACCACGCCATCAAGCGCGCCAGGATGGGTCGGCGGGCCGGAATCGAAGTAGATGAGTGCGGAGCCGTCATAGGGGGTCGTCGCGAAGCTGTCGATCCGCGGGATGTCGAAGAGCGGGAACAGGTCCGGATGTCGGCCGGGCTCGAGCGGCCTCGGGTTCGTGGCGGCGCCGATCGTGCGGGCTTCGACCTCCGCCGTCCACATCGAGACCTGGTGATCGCCAAATGCGACTTGCATGAGCACTTCGTGCGGCGGCGTGTTCGGATAGGGGTCGTCGGTCATGTGGTGGGCATAGCCGTTGGTCTCACCGCGGTCCCACAGCATCTGGATCAGCGCCAGAATCAGCGGGCGCTCGAGCTCGTTCGGGTAACGGTCGTAGAGGCCAAGTGGGGTGCCGGGCAGGCTCTCGACGAAGGTCCCTTCCGCGTAGGGTTCGAAGTCGACCGACCGGCGCAAAAGCGTCGAGTAGTTCATCCCCGGCACACCGAGCACCGCCCGGTCGAAGTCGGGCGCGACGGCGGTGAGCGCTCCCCCGAAGATTCCGCCCTGGCTGTTGCCGTCATAAAAGAGGCGCTCGTTGTCGATCACTGCCCGCCCGCCCGACTGGAAGGCGGGATGGGCTCCCAGACCCTGTGGGTGAATCATCGCTCGGCCGAGGTAGAGGAAGTTCAGAAAGCCCTGCTGGGTGCGATCGACGATCTTGGGAAAGTTTGAGAGGTCCTGGAGCGTCAGCAGGATCGTGGGCAGGTCCTGGTCCGCGAAGCCGGCCCAGTCCGTTGCGCAAAAGGTGAAGTTGTGCTCGTTCGACATCGCCTCGATGTTCCCGGCGTCAACTTCGGTTCCGGAACCGAGGAGGCCGTGACCGTAGAGCGAGGGGCGAGACTGATGCAGCTCGCCGCCAGCCGTCACCGACCGCGGGATCTGGCAGGTGAATGGCACCAGCGCGACGTTCCCGGGCAGGCGGTCAGGGACTGTGTCCGAGGGCGAGGAGTACCCGAATCCAAACCCCGTCCCGCAGAGGGGAACGCTCGTGTAGCAAGGCACGAGCATCTGCCCCTCGACCTTGCGAGCGATCTGGTCATCCTCCGGCGCCATTCCGAGCAGAGGGCTGATCACCGAGGAGACGACGCCGCCGACGGGATCGAGGAGGTTTCCGACGATCGGCAGGTGCGGGACCACGAGCCCCTCCTGACAGCCGTCGTTTCCGCATCCCTGAAAATCGGTGACGGATGTGATGACGAACGCCGGGGGCGACCCCTCGACCTCCATGTCGGCTAGGTCGGTGTCGCCGAGCTGCGCGAACGCGTCGTCGCGGATCGAGAGCATCCGCTCCGACAGGCTGCGCTCGCTGGCGATCGTGAAGTCCCACGAGAGATAGAGGTCGGTTCGGCTGATGCCCGCTTCGCCCAGCGTGGTGAACATCTCCTCGAAGTCATCGCGCCGCTCCTCGACAGCGGGATCCGAGGTGATGACTCGATCGCGGTAGAGCTGGAATGGTCGCTGCGCTCCAATCAAGTTTCCGCCCGCGTCGCGCAGGCGGCGCAACGCGACGATGTAGCGGTGCCCCTCCTTGAAGTTGACCGCGGGCCGGATCAGCAGGTTCACGTCAGCCGGATCGGTCGGGTTGGCGTCAAGCTCTGACCAGATCAGGTGACGCTCGCCGGTATCGGCGTCGATCACGACGATCGGCGCATCCGGCTCGAAGCTCCGCTCGATGTCCGTGATCGGCACCGGGTCGGTCTGCTCGAACGCCTCCGGGCTGTCGAGCCCAGGGACGCGCGTGACGAGCATCGAGCCTGGACTGAATCCGTCGTTTCGGCGCCATTCCCTGGCATCGATATGGACGCCCAAGTTGGAGGCGGGCATCGACTCGGTCTGAAGCGCGATCCGCTTGCCCGTATCGGTCGCTGGATCGGCGACCGTGAAGTGGTCGGAAGGGAACGGCTGCAGGCAGACCGCGGGGTCGAGCGGGTCGCAGCGACCCGGGTCCTGGAAGGTGACCCCCTGGTCCTCGAACGTGGTCTGCCCGCCACCGCCGTACGGCTCGGTCGGAATCCCTTGCGAGTCGACGTCGAGGGCGCCGTCGTGATCACCGTCCCTGAAGACGATCGGGAACGCGCAGCCGTCCTTTCCCGTGATCTCGAAGTCCAGATCGCCCGAGTCGGCTGCTAGGGGGCCAGCCTCCTGCGGCGAGCCCTGGGTGGGCGCACCTTTGACCTCGCTGAGTGATGCCGCGGGGGACCCCCGATCAGCCACCCCTCCCGCGGCGGCAAATACGAGTTCACCGCCCTCCGCCGCAACGTTGTCGCAGGCGAAAAGCGCAAGCCGCACCCTGTCGTCACCGGTGCCGGTGGCAGCCAGGTCGCGCGGGGTGCCGTTGGTGTGCGTGGCGTCGGTTACAGGCGCGATGCCGTAGACCCGGTTGGATGGGTCAGCCCCGGGGTCGCACGCGGCGGAGTCGAGGACGAGGGGGGCGGAGGACTGACCGAAGAGCGTCACGTCCTCGCGCGTCGCTTCGCGTGCGCGGACCTTCAGCCTCTGCGGCGTGCAACGCGCGATCCGCGCGAGCCCGGCGTCCGTCAGCTTGATCGCGAACCGGCGCCGGTTCTTTAGGCGCGGGGCCAGCCTGCGCTTGCCGATGAGCTTTCTGCCGTCGGCATCCCGGCTGCTCGCGCGCCAGCGGGTTGGCACGGCGATCGGCACTCGCGCGCGAATCCGGACCTTTTCCTCGTTCAGGATCCGCTGCTGGCTCGCGCTCCTGACCTCGACCTTGATCGGATAGTCGGGGAACGGCTCGGCGCTGGCGCTCGGCGCGACCGCACAGGCCACCAGAGCCGCGGCGCATAACGCCATGGCGGTGATCTTCGGAACCCCGATCCCCATCGCGGCCAACTTACTCGTACGCTCGTACCGATGCGCTGGTTGAACCGGCACCTCAGCTCACGTCCGGAATCCGCCCGCCCGCCACCACGTCGACGAATTCCTCGAGATGGCGCGTCGTCCAGCATTCGAATGCGGCGGTGCAATGCCGCTCGTAGGTGGCCATCACCGAGTCGCCGTAGTTCCAGTAGAGCTTCGGCTCCGGGTTGAGCCAGAAGGTGCGGCCCGAACGCGCGGCCAGCTCGGCGAAGATCTCCGCGTGCGGCTCGCGGCCGTTCGTCCGCGCGTCCCCGAGCACGATCACGGTCGAGCGTGGATGCAGGTCGTCGCCGACCTCCTCGACGAACTCACGCCACACGCGGCCGTAGTCCGTGTAGCCGGATACGTCCGCCACGCCGCCCTCGCGGCTGACCCGCTGGGCGATCTGCCTGAAATCGCGCTCCCGCTCGAAGATCTCCGTGACTTCGCTGATGCGTTCGATGAAGACGAAGCTGCGCAGCTTGCGAAAGGAGTCATGGAGCGCGTGGAGGACGGAGAGGAAGAAGACCGAGGCGGACGTCACGGAGGTCGAGACGTCGCACAGGACGATGATCTCCGGCCGCCTCGGTCGTCGCTGCCGGTAGCGAAGCTTGAGCGGCACGCCGCCGGTCTCCAGGGACGCCCGCATCGTCTTGCGCATGTCGACGACCGAGTTGCGACGCCGTCCGCGCTGCTCGTGACCCAGAGTCGCCAGGCGCTTGCGCAGCTGGGAGACGGCCCGGTGGACCGCGGCCAGGTCCTGGGAGGGGCTCGTCGGGAGCGTGCGGTCCAGGTCGGCCAAGGGTCGCGAGGGCGGCAGCTTCCCCGTGCGCTCGATCAGCCCGCGCTCCAGCTCGCGGCGCAGGTGCCGCTCGAAGCGATTGATGCCGTCACGATCGATCGGCGGCGCTTCGCTCGCGCCCTCGCCGGCGGGCGGCTGGGGTTGCAATCCCAAAGTGCGCCGGATCCGCTGGACGTCGACCCCGACGACGCCCGAGCCCTGGCCCTGGCGCCCGAACGCCGCGATCGCCAGGCGAGCCAGGTCGCGCATCCCGCTCTCGTCGCCTGCGGCGATCGCTTGGCGAATCGCGTCACGAAGCTGCTCGGAGTCGACCTCGCCGCCCCCTTCACCCATGCCGTCGCCCTCGCGCAGCTCACGGTGAAGCGCCTCCGCCTCGGCGGCCCGGAAGAAGAATCGGTCGAAGACCAAATCGAAGATGCGGCGGTCGTTTTGTGATTTGGCGACGGTGGAGGCAAGCGCCTCCCGGAAGTCGGCGGGCTCCGTCCACGGGACCGCGCGCAGCGCCTCGAACGCGTCCAGGATCTCCGCTGTGCCGATCGCCACCTCCGCGGCGCGCAGCTCTTCGAAGAAGGAGATCAGCCGCGGTGCCAGGCCGTGCGGAAGGCCGTCGGGCTCGGTCGGCATCAGCCCGCCGCTTCGGCCTGCTCGACCTCGGGGGAGCCGAGCTTGACGCCGACCCGCTCAGCCACGAGGTCGATGTCCGTCCGGTGCTTGACGATGATTGACATCGTCCGCTCGAACACGGATCGATCGATGTCGTCGGCGCCCAGGAGCAGCAGTGCGCGAGCCCAGTCGATCGATTCCGCGATCGAGGGGGGCTTTTTCAAGTCGAGGCCGCGGATCATGTGGACGACCTCCACCAGGCGCCGGGCGAGCGCATCATCGAGCTCGGGCACGTGCAGGCGCACGATCTCCATCTCCCGCTCGACCTGCGGATAGTCCAGCCACAAGTAAAGGCAGCGGCGCTTGAGCGCCTCCGTTAGCTCACGCGAGTTGTTCGATGTCAAGAGGACGACGGGATGCGTCGTCGACTCGATGACGCCCAGCTCCGGGATTGAGATCTGGAAATCCGACAACACCTCCAGCAGCATCGCCTCGAACTCCTGGTCCGTCTTGTCGATCTCGTCGATCAACAGGACGACCGGCTCCGGCGATGAGATCGCTCGCAGGAGCGGACGGGTCAGCAGGAACTCCTCGTCGAAGATGCGGTCGAACGAGTCGTCGCTCTCGCCCGTCGCCGACGCCTGGATGCGAAGCAGCTGGCGCCTGTAGTTCCATTCGTAAAGGGCCTTCGCCTCGTCCAGGCCCTCATAGCACTGGAGCCGGATCAGCTCACGCCCAGTGGCCCGTGAGATTGCCTTCGCCAGCTCCGTCTTGCCGACGCCTGCCGGGCCCTCGACCAAGACCGGCTTCCCAAGGGCCAAGGCCAGGTGCGAGACGAGTGCGGCGGGCTCGTCCGCCAGGTATCCGGCGTTCGCGAGGGCCGCTTTGGTCTCAGCCACCGACTGCATCCAAGGCGATGATAGGGAGAATGGAGGGGATGCCAGTCGCCAGCCTGCTCGCCACCCTGCCGTTTGCGGCGTCAGAGAGCCTTTCCGAGATCGTCCCGTTCCTGGTCGTCCTGGGCACAGGGTTCCTGGTCGGCGCCTGGGGGCAGGCGGCGAAGGCGCCGCTGGCGGTGGTCGCGGGAATCCTCCTCGTCGTCCTGGCGATCTTGGGGTTCTTCCTCGAGAACAGCTCGGGGCCGAGCCCAAGCTTCTAACGCGGAGCAGTCGCCGGACACGCCTGCCCTGCGTCTGCGGCCTGATGTAGGCTCGGGAGTGGCTAGAGGGGCGGTGGCAGGGCGGCGCCCCGGACGCCAGCAGCAATGCGTGATCGGGACCCAAAAAGGGAAGAGCGACGTGCCTAAGCCCGGTGAGGGATCGAAGCCGCGTCTGGTCGCGGTTGATTCCGGCGCCGGGCCCGCCGCGGACGAGGCCCGGCGATTGGCAGCTGACGTGAGCGCACAGGCTGCCGCGGCGCGCGTGGAGAGCGTTGCCGAGCTCGCGGACGACCTCCGCTCGGCCCGGGAGGAGCTGAAGAGCGCCCGGCTCCGAGCCGAAGAGGCTGAACGTCTGGCCGAAGAGGGTGAACGCCTGGCCGAGGCGGCCACGACCAACCATGCGGCCGAGCTTCGCCGGCGCCGTGAGGAAGCGGCCGCAAGCCGACTCGCACACGCTCGGGCAAATGACGCCGAAGCCGCCTTGTCCCAGCTGCGAGCCGAGGCCGAGCGGCTGAGCGCGCGCCTGACGAGGACCGAGGCTGAGCGCGAGGTTCAGGTCGAGGCAGCGGCTCGGGATCGGATCGCCGAGGCACGCGGGCACGCGGAGGCGCAGGCGGAGCTGCGGGTTGCTGCGGCTCGCGAGCAGATCCGGGTCCGGGCCGAGCAAAAGCTCCGGGCCGCCGCGAGCAGGCTGAAGGAGCAAGCGGAGATCCGTGGGCGCGAGCTCGCTCAGCAAGCCGCAGCGGAAGCGCAATCGAGAGTGACGGAGCTCGCGGACAAGACGATCGCGGATGCCACCGCCCGCGCCGACGAGCTAATCGCGGAAGCGGAGGCGCGCGCCGCCGAATTGGTCGCCGATGCCCAAGCCGAGGCCAAGAAGGCCACCGCGGAGGTCGACGAGCGGATCGCCGCCGAGGTCGAGAAGCGGGCCCTGGCCGAAGCCGAGCTGGCCGAGGCCCGTCGACGGCTCAACGACCTGGTCGAGCGTCTCGCGGGCGAGGCGGAAGCCCGCGCGCGGCAGGAATCCGCGACCCGCCTGGCTGAGGAGATGGCGGAGCTCGAGCGGCGCGCGGCTGAGGAGGCGGAACGAGCCCAGCAGGCAGCCGAGAAGCGGATTCAGTCGGACCTGGCCTCCCGCATGCGGGAGGAGCAGGAGAAGCTGCGCAAGGAGGCCGAGGAGAAGGCCCTGGCCGAGGCCGAGTCGCGTCTCGAGGCGCTCGAGAAGAAGCTGCTGCGGGAAATCCAGGCAAAGGCCCGCGAAGCCGCGAAGCAGGCGAAGAGCGAAGCCCGCCGGCGCTCGCAGGAGGCGGCCGAGCGCTTGCGCGAGGATGCCGAGCAGCGGGCTCGAGACGCCGCCGAGCGCGCCCGCCGCGAAGCACTCGGGGAGTAGGGCCGCGGTCGG
>JALZKA010000047.1:0-8662 GCA_030859475.1 Actinomycetota bacterium | reverse complement strand
CTAGGTGACGGCCTCGGCCTCTTCGTGAGCCTGGAGAACGTCGTCTCCGTCCTCGCCCGTGCGAATCCGGATTGCCTCCTCGACGGGGATGACGAAGATCTTCCCGTCGCCGACATCTCCGGTCCGCGCGTGCTTCAGGATGGTCTCCACCACCATGGATTTGTCCTTGTCCTCGATCACGACCTCGATCTTCAACTTGGGCCGGACGTTGACCGTCAGGGTCGATCCCCGATAGTGCTCGACGATGCCTTTCTGACGACCCGAGCCCTTGACCTCCCCGATCGAGAGGGACGGAAACCCCTTCTCGAGCAGCTCGGCTCGAATCGGCTCGAATGCCTCGTGGCGGATGAATGCCTCGATTTTCTTCATGCTCTCACCCCCTTTCTAGGAGCTGGGTGCTGTAGACGTCACAGCATTTGTTACCACCGGAGTCCCGGCGACGTGCGGTTGCGGCACGCTGATGCCGGGATACTCCTCCTGGGGGATGAACTGCTCCGGGTATCCGTACATCCCGTGCGACGAGATGTCGAGCCCGGCCAGCTCCTCTTCCTCGGTGACCCGTAGCCCGATCGTCGCCTTGATCGCGGCGAACGTCGCGTATGAGATGACGAACACCAGGGCGAACGTCGCCACGACGCCGACTGCCTGAACCCCGAGCTGTCCGAGCGAGGCGCCGAAGTCGCCATCGGTGATCCCGTAGTAGAGCCCCGGGGAGGTCGTGCCCTCGAGGATCAGTCGCGGGGACCCGAACAGACCGATCGAGAGCGTGCCCCAGATGCCGGCCAGGCCGTGCGCGGAAAGCGCGCCGACCGGGTCGTCCAGGAACTTCTCGAAGAACAGGACTCCGTAGACGACGACCACCCCTGCGACCGCACCGATGATCGGCGCCGCCCAGAACTCGACGTAACCGGACGGCGCGGTGATTCCGACGAGCCCGGCGATCGCGCCGTTCCCGGCCATGCCCACGTCGATCGACTTCGTCTTCAGGTAGATGACGCCGAGCGCGACCAAGGCACCGGCTGCAGCGGCGAGCTGCGTGTTCAACGCCACCTGGGCGAAGAAGTTGTCGGTGGTGTTGAAGGTCGAGCCGGCGTTGAACCCGTACCAGCCGACCCAGAGGATCAGGACCCCGAGCCCCACGAGCGGCATTGAGTGCCCCGGGATCGCCCGGGGCCTGCCGTCGGGCCCGTACTTGCCGGAGCGGGCCCCCAGCAAGAGCAGGGCCGCGAAGCCGCCGACCGCGCCGGTCAGGTGGACGACGGACGAACCGGCGAAGTCCATCACCTGCTTGCCGCCGATGTCAGCCAAGAGGCCGCCACCATAGACGCCGTGCGCAACCAGCGGGTAGATAACCGCTGCGAAGACGACGGCGTAGATCACGTAGGCGCTGAACTTGATGCGCTCCAGCGTGGTTCCCCAGACGATCGCCAGGGACACGGCGCAAAACAGCATGCCGAAAAGCATCAGCGCGGTATCCGCCCCGCCGACGACGATCGCTTCGGCGCCCTCACCGATCGTCTGACCGTTGTGGAAGAAGAATCCGTCGGTCCCGAAGATCTTGTTCCCGGTGGCTGAGGCGATTCCGTATCCCACGGCCCACCAGGCGATCGTGCAGATGCCGAGGTTGACCAAGATCTTGGCCACACCGGCGCCGACGTTCTTCTGTCTCGAAAATCCGATCTCGAGCAGCAGGAATCCGGCCTGCATGAACAGGACCAGGACGCACGCGAGCATCACCCAGGTGATGTCGAGCTCGCTCTTTACAGCGTTGATGCCCTGCGCGGAAGCGACCCCCGGTACGACGAGGGCGGCCGCCATTGCGAGCAGGGCGCCGAGGCTCAGCCTCTTTCCCATGTTGTTTCCTTCCTGGACGCCGGGCTCACCGCCCGCCGGTCGCGGTTTCGGGACGAATCGCGACTCAACCTAGGAGCGAACGAGTCCGCTCTCCCTATCCCGGCGTCGAAAGTTCGGTGGCCGAGGTTGTACCAGCGGTCGAAAGCTCGCCGGCAACCCCTTGGACAAGCGGCCCAGGGCCGTTGACCTCGATCTCAGTGCCCTCCCGCGCAAGCTCGACCGTCGCGGCTGCGTGGCCCAGCTCGCTCCAGCGCTCCTTCGCACGGGTCTCCATCCCGTCCAGATCCGAGTCGGTGTGCAGGGGATCGTGGTGAAAGAGCAGCGCGCGCTTCGCGCCGACCCGGTCGGCAAAGGTGAGCGTGTCGCCCATGCCGGAATGCCCCCAGCCGATGTGCTTCGGGTATTCGTCATCCGTGTACTGGCAGTCGTGGATCAGGAGGTCGGCCCCCTCGGCCAGCCGGCAGCCGGACATCCACTCGGTATCCAGATTCTCGAGCGGCATGCCAAGCGCGGGTTCGTGATCGGGGAGGTAGCAGAGGGTGGTCCGGCCATCGGTGATCCGGTAACCCAGCGTCGGTCCCCTGTGCGTGATCGCCTCGGCTCGGATCGTGACCGCCCCGAGCTGCCATTCGGTTGCCGGTGCCTCGTGGAAGGCGACAGAGCACGGCAGCTCACGAACCTCGACGGGCGAAAGAGGCGCGGAGATGTAGCGCGCGATCCTGTTCTCCAGCGAAGCCTCGGGCGAGGACGGGCCCCAGATCGTGATCTCGGCGTCGGAGCGAAAGCACGGTGGAAAGAACATCAGACCTTGGATGTGGTCGAGGTGCAAATGAGTCAGCAGGATCTCCACCTGGGACGCGTCGGCAAGCTCCAGCCCCAAGGCGCGAATCCCCGTGCCGGCATCGAGGATCAGCTTGTTTCCGTCGTCGAAAGTGAGCTCGACACACGACGTGTTGCCTCCGTAGCGGACCATCTCCGGCCCCGGAGCGGGAACTGAGCCACGGGCACCCCAGACGCGGATTCTCATGGTGAGCCGTTACCCGCTTGCGGCCAGAACAAGATCATGGCCCCCGATGAGCCCGTTTCCGAGGCAACGAGGGGGAAGGCGACTGCCTCCACAAGCGCTTCGTCGCCGTGTGCGTTGCGGATCCGGAAGCCGCCATGGGCGGGCCGGCCTTCCCGAACAGCCTGGGTCAGGTGCAGACCGTCGTACGAGAGGGTCTCGCCCTCGCTCGTGAACGGGCCGTATGCCTGGGTCCACTCCGCGGCCGTCATCTGGCCCGTGTCCTCGAACGAGCGCCCCAGGAAAGCGGCCGCCGCTTCGTTGTAGAAAACCATGGTGCCGCCCGCGTCGACAAGGAACGAGGGCGTCGAGATGCTGGTCAGGAGATTTCGGGCCAGGATCAGCTCCAGCGGCTTTTGCGGACTTTCCACGAATTGCATTCTGTCATCACTTGCACCAATCGGCACGCGTAGGGGTTTAGTTCACACGCGATCCTGCCGATCCTTCAGGCGTGAGGCACTCCAGGGGTCACGATCGGGGGACGGCTGAGCTTCGGGCTGCCCGCATCCGAATCCAGGAGCTCGAGGCCGAGGTCAGCCGGCTCGGTGAGCTTCTTGCCCAAAGCACCCGGACGCACGAGCTTGCCTGCCGAGCCGGCTCGGGCGAGCTGCTGATTTCCGCGGCGGGCGATGGCGAAGGCACCGCTCCGATCGCCGCGAGCGGCCGGACAGAGGTAGTAGCTGCCCTCGCCCAGGCCCTGGAGGAGCGCGACCGGTACACCGGGGAGCATTCCGCGTCGGTGGTGAACCTCGCCGCCCGGGTGGCCGAGGCGCTGGCCCTCGACGCGGACGAGGTCAGGCGCATCCGGACAGCCGCCTTGCTCCACGACATCGGCAAGGTCGGGATCCCCGACAGGATCCTCTACAAGCCCGGACCGCTGGACGACAGGGAATGGGAGATCATGCGCCAGCATCCCGCGATCGGCGAGCGGATCCTGCGCGCGATCCCGGGCATGGGGGTCATCGCGCGCGTCGTCCGCCACGAGCACGAGCGCTGGGACGGCGATGGGTATCCGGACAAGCTCGCCGGTGAGCAGATCCCGATCGCGGCTCGGATAATCCTTGCCTGCGATGCCTACCAGGCGATGGTCTCCGACCGGCCGTACCGCAAGGCGATGCCGGACCAGGCGGCGTTGGCGGAGCTGACCTTGAATTCAGGCGCCCAGTTCGACCCGAAGGTCGTGGATGCCCTGGTGGGCTACCTATACGGCCGCCGGCAGTCCGGGCTGGCGACCGTATAGACGACCTCTCTACTCCATCTTGCCGATCTTGAAGATCTTGGTGCCGCAATCGGGGCACGTGCCCGTGACTGCCGGGCGCCCGTTCTTCATGGTGATCTGCTCGGGGTTCTGGATCTCGACCTTCTTGCGTTCTTTGACGCAGTAGCCCTCAGGCATCAGGTCTCTCCTTTCGGGAGCTGGCGGATGCAAGCGAAAGTAGAACTCTCGTCGGACACCATCAGGCACGACACGTGCGAATCGCCACAAGGCTCCGGATTGGCGACCTGCGATATTTCCGCGCCTGATGTCCGGGTGGTGCAAGAGCGTCGCTGATTCCGACCGTTTCCAGACGCTGATCCTCGGAGTCATCGTCCTCAACGCGATCACCCTGGGGATCCAGACATACGACATCTCCGACGGGCTCGAAGCCACGCTGTCGACGCTCGATGACGTCTTCCTGGGGATCTTCGTAGCCGAGATCGCGATCCGGGTCGCCGCGTTCGGGAAGCGGCCGCACGACTTCTTCAGGGATGGCTGGAATCTCTTCGATTTCGTGGTGGTGGCAGCCGCATTCGCGCCGGGGTTGCGGGAGAACGCGACGCTTCTGCGCATCGTCCGCCTGCTGCGCGTGGTGCGCCTGGTCACCATGCTCCCGGAGCTGCGCACTTTGCTGCGCGGTCTGGTGCGGTCGATCCCGCCGATCGTCAGCCTGGTCTTGCTGACCGTGATGTTGATGTACGTCTACGGGATGGTCGGCTGGATCCTGTTCAACGAGCAGGACCCCGACAACTGGGGCGACATCGGCCAGGCCCTGCTTTCCACCTTCACGATGCTCACCCTGGAGAACTGGCCGGCCCTGCTGGAGCGGGGGGTCGAGATCCATCCGCAGTCGTGGATCTTCTTTGTCTCCTACGTGCTGCTGGCCTCCTTCCTGGTGATCAACGTCCTGATCGCGATCATCATCAACTCGATGGAGGAGGTCCATTCGGCCGAACGCGAGGAGCGCCTCCACTATTTGGACGAGGGGCACTCGGGAGATGCCGTGACTGTTGCCGACCGCCTCACGTCTCTGCGCCATGCAATCGACGACCTCGAAGCGGACTTGGAGGATGCGGGGACCGTGGTGCCTTCCCCGAAGCGGGTCAAGCGGGCGGCGAAGGGTGGCCGCATGCGCGGCTAGAGGGGTGCGAAGTGGCTTGGGTCAGCCTGAGCCTGGATCGTCGGGCGGCGCCGACTCGAGCCCGGCGACGTCGTCGCGCAGGTCGGCGACGTCGTCCTGGAGGACTGAGATCTCCTGCTCGCTTGCGTCCTGGCCCGAGCGCACGCTCTGGATCTGGGTTTCGAGCTCGCTGACGCGGTCGCCAAGCGCGGCAAGGTCGTCGTCGGCCGCTTCGCTGGCGGACTCCTCAACGCCGGCGAGCTCGCCCCGGAGCTGCTTTAGATCCGCGTTGGTAGCGCTGTCGTCCTTGACCCCGAGCGCCAGGACGATGCCGACGATCCCGGCCGCCAGGGCCAGGACGGCCGCCGCGGCGAGCGCGTAGAAGCGGGTGCCGAGCTTGCGGTCGAGCTGAGCCACCGACTCGCGCAACGCGATGAGCTCCTCCTCGGGCGTGAGGGGCGTGGGTGTCCTCCCGGACTCCATCACACAGCCTCCGGCGGGACATGCTTGTTTCGCGGCTTGCGCCGCTCAGCCAACATCACACGGGCCTCGGTGGCGCGACCTCGCCGTCGGGCGGCTCCAGGGGCAGGCCTTGATCCGCCCAGGCGGCGATGCCCCCGCTCATGTTGTGGGCAGCGAATCCCGCCTGCGAGTAGGCCTCGGCCGCCATCGACGAGCGGCTACCGCCACGACAGTAAAAGACGACCTTCCGATCCTTTGGCAGCGACCCTGCGGCAGCGGTCAGATCGTTGACCTCGATGTGCCGCGCGCCCGCGATCCGGCCCGCCTCCCATTCATACGCCTGGCGAACGTCGATCAGCTCGATCTCGCCGGCCTTTGCCCAGGTGGCGACCTCCGCCGGCTCGACCTCGAGCCCGGTGACCGTAGGCTCGTCGCCCTGTTCGATCGCGTTGCTCATCGCTTGCGGAGCTTATTGGCCCAATCCACCCCGAACCCTGCGATAACGTCCCGGTCCCCTCGTTCCCCGCGCCTCAGCGGCGCCTCATTCCAAGGAGAACCTGAATGCCCGAAGCAGTGATCGTCGACGCCGTCCGCAGCCCGATCGGCCGGGCCTTCAAGGGCTCGCTTGCCAAGCTCCGCCCGGACGAGACCGCCGCCTTCGTCGTCGATCAGCTGCTGGAGCGCAACCCGGACGTGGACCCGGCGATGATCGAGGACATCTACTGCGGCTGCGGCATGCCGCAAGGGCTGCAGGCATTCAACATCGCGCGGATCGTCTCGCTGCTCTCCGAGAAGCTGCCTCAGGAGGTCACGGGGACGACGATCTCGCGCTACTGCGCCTCATCGCTCGACGCGATCCGCCACGCCGGCAACGCGGTCAAGGCCGGTGAGGGCGATGCTTACGTCGCGGCCGGGGTCGAGTTCGTGAGCCGCTTCAACGAGCGCTCCGAGGCCGTGGGCGGCGATGACCAAAACGAGGCGCTCCAGGGCAAGCAGGATGGCCAGCCCAACGCATACATCGAGATGGGACACACCGCCGTCAACGTCGCCAAGCGCTACGAGGTGAGCCGGGCGGACATGGACAAGTACGCGCAGCGCTCGCAGGAGTTGGCCGTCGCATCGCAGGAGTCGGGATTCTTCGACCGCGAGATCGTGCCGGTGAAAGACCACGACGGCAACGAGATCGCAAGAGACGACGGCCCGCGTGCCTCGTCGACGCTCGAGAAGCTCTCCGAGCTGCCGGATGCATTCGGGGAGGGGGGTGTGACCGCCGGCAACTCATGTCCGCTGAACGACGGCGCGGCGGCAGTCCTGGTGATGTCCGACACCAAGGCGAAGGAGCTCGGCTTGACCCCGCGCGCGCGGATCGTGACCGCGGCGACACATGGGAACGAGCCGGAGTACATGGGCGTCGCCCCGATCGGCGCGATCGACAAGGTGCTGAAGCGGGCCGGGATGACGATCGATGACGTCGGGACGGTCGAGCTGAACGAAGCCTTCGCGGCCCAGGTGATCCCGATCATGGCCGAGTGCAATATCCCCGAGGAGAAGCTGAACACGCACGGCGGTGCGATCGCCCTCGGCCATCCCTTCGGGATGACAGGCGCCCGGATCATGACCACGCTCCTGAACGCGATGGAGACCGACGACCACGCGGTGGGGCTCGAGACGATGTGTGTCGCCGGCGGCCAGGGCGAGGCGATGATCGTCGAGCGGCTCGGCTAAACCCTAAGGTTCAGCCCGTGCCGGTAGAACCGGCACGAGGGCTGAATGTGAGGGTGGCGCGGCGCGCTTGCGCGCTACACCGCGATCGGCTCGCGCACGAAGCCCGCGACGAGATCGGCGAGCTGCTCGGGCTGGTCCTCCATCGAGAAGGTGCGCGCGTCCTCGATCCACTCGAGCCGGGCGCCTGGGATGTCGGCGGCCATTGCGGGTCGAGGGCGGGGAGCGCGAGGTCGAGGCGGCGCTGCTCGCGCTGGTGGACGGTCTCGCCACCTGACGGCTGTCCCGGCAAGGATTCGCGCGTCCGATTTCGGGTACGAAAGAGTTCGATGCTCCGGGACGGCCCGATACCGATTTCCCTGCACGGCGCGATCGAGTACGCGGCCGGGATCCTGTTCATCGTCGCGCCTTTGCTGCTCGACTACGACTCGGGGACGGCGACGGGCGTTTCCGTCGCTGTCGGCGTCTTGATCTTGATCATCGCGGCGACCAGCGCCATGCCGACCGGGTTGATCCCGAGGATCACCCTCTCCGTTCACGTGACCCTCGATTTTGTGCTGGCGGTCTTCCTGATCGCAGCGCCGTTCGTCTTGTCGTTCTCGGACGAGGGGGCGCCAACCGCGGTCTTCGTCGCGCTCGGGATCGCGCACCTGCTGATCACCATCGGAACCAGGTTCAAGTCGTCCCAGGACGCTGGCACCGCCGCCTGAGTGGACCTCGCGGCACACTTGATCAGCGCCGGCTGGGCCTCCGGGGTCAACGCCTACCTGACGGTCGCGATGCTTTCCCTGATCGGCCGTTCGGGGGCCGTCGAGGTGCCGGCCGAGCTCACCTCGGATCCGATCCTCTACGGCTCGCTCGTGATGTTCGCGATCGAGTTCGTCACTGACAAGGTCCCGCTGCTGGACAGCGCCTGGGACCTGCTTCATACGGCGGTGCGACCGGCGATCGGCACGGCGGTGGGCTTCGAGTTCGCAAACGACGCGTCGGTCAGCGGATTCGAGGAGCTCATGTCGGGTGTCGCGTCCGGCGGCACGGCATTGGTCAGCCACGCGGAAAAGGCGGGACTGCGCCTGGGGATCAACGCTTCGCCCGAGCCGGTTACCAACGTGGCTGCCAGCCTGACCGAGGATGGTCTCGTCGCGGCGATCGTCGCATTCTCGGTCGAGCAGCCGGAGATCGC
>JALZKA010000046.1 GCA_030859475.1 Actinomycetota bacterium | reverse complement strand
CCTCACAGCGCTGTGGTGAGTGGGCCGAAATCGGCGCCGCCCGAGGCCTCGAACTCGTCGATCGCACCAGCGTTGGTGAGCGTGACCGCGATGTCGTCGAGGCCGTTCAGAAGGCGGTGCTTGATCTCGGCGTCGATCTCGAACGCGAACGTCCCGGCGTCGCAAGTGACGGATAGCGCTTCGAGGTCGATTCGCGCGGACCCGGCCTGCGCCACCGCCTCGCACTCCCCTTCGGCCAGCACGACCGGAAGCAGGCCGACCTTGGTGCAGTTGGAGAAGAAGATGTCCGCGAACGAGGGCGCGACGATCGCGTCGAAGCCGAAGTCCTGGAGCGCCCACGGGGCGTGCTCGCGTGACGATCCACAGCCGAAGTTGCGCCCCGCGACCAGGATCGGGTTCGGCTGAAGCGCGATCTCCCCGTCCCGCAGCCAGTCGTAGAAGAGGAACTCGCCGAAGCCGGTCCGCTCCACCCGTTTTAGGAACTGCTTCGGGATGATCTGGTCGGTGTCGACGTCGGCACGATCGAGCACGCTGACATTGCCTTCGATGGTCGTGACTGGGTCCATCGCTAGCTCCAATCCCTGATGTCGACGAAGTGGCCCTCGATGGCCGCCGCGGCGGCCATCTTCGGGCTGACAAGGTGCGTCCGGCCACCCTTGCCCTGGCGACCCTCGAAGTTGCGGTTGGAGGTGGAGGCGCAGCGTTCGCCCTCGCTCAGGATGTCCGGGTTCATCCCTAAGCACATCGAGCAACCGGCCGAGCGCCAGTCGAAACCTGCCGCGCGGAAGACCTCGTCCAGTCCCTCAGCCTCCGCCTCCTTCTTGACCTGGGCCGAGCCCGGCACGACCATCGCGTTGACGGTGCCGGCGACCGTGCGGCCCTGAACGACCGAGGCCGCCTCGCGCAGGTCCGAGATCCGCGAGTTCGTGCAAGAGCCGATGAAGACTCGGTCGAGGGCGATCTCTTGGATCGGCGTGCCGGGACGCAGATCCATGTAGCGCAGCGCGCGTTCCTCCGCCTCACTTGCCGGGCCCGGCACGGCTTCGGTCACCTGTACCACCTGTCCCGGAGTCGTCCCCCAGGTGACCATCGGGGAGATCTGGGCAGAGTCAACATCGAACTCGGCGTCGAACTCGGCGCCCTCGTCCGTCGGCAGCGAGCGCCAGCGCTCGACCGCCGCATCGAAGTCGGCCGGAGCGGCCTGGCGGCCATCGATCCATTCGAAAGTCGTGTCGTCGGGCGCGATCATCCCGGCCCGGCCGCCGCCCTCGATCGTCATGTTGCAGATCGTCATCCGGTTCTCCATCTGAAGGCCGCGGATGGTCTCGCCCGCGTACTCGACCGCGTGGCCGACCATGCCGCCGGTGCCGAGACGGCCGATGGTGGCCAGGATCAGGTCCTTGGCGACCACCCCGTTACCCAGCTGCCCCGAGTAGTTGATCCGCATCGTCTTCGGGCGCTTTTGGACGAGGCATTGGGTCGCCAGCACGTGCTCGACCTCCGACGTACCGATCCCGAACGCGAGCGCCCCGAAGGCACCGTGCGTGGAGGTGTGGCTGTCGCCGCAGACGACCGTCATCCCAGGCTGACTCAGGCCCATCTCCGGCCCGATCACGTGGACTATTCCTTGCCGCTCGGAGCCCAGCGAGAAGACGGGAACGCCGAACTCGGCACAGTTTCGCTCCAGGGTCTCCACTTGCTTTCGGGAGAGCTCGTCGGCGATCATCCGGGCGACGGGGGTGCCGTCGGTCGGCACGTTGTGATCCGCCGTCGCCACGGTCCTATCGGGACGGCGGACCGGGCGACCGGCTAGGCGGAGACCGTCAAAAGCTTGCGGGGAGGTCACCTCGTGGACGAGGTGCAGGTCGATGTAGATCAGGCCGTCGCCCAGCTCGTGGGAGTCCCAGATCTTCGCGAACATCGTGTTCGCACCTTTCCGCTGCGCGGGGCTCAAGTTCGTTTCGCGCCATAAGTCGCTCATCGAATACCTAGCTTCTCCTCAGCCCCGCGGCGACGACGGCCACGAACTCGGTGGGTGCCTTGCTCCGGTTCTCGAAGTGATGGGGCAAGTCGGCGTCGAAGGTGACGCTGTCGCCTTCTGCGAGGTCGCGGTCCTCCTCGTCCACCACCAGCGTGAGCGAGCCCTTCAAGATCAGCGCGGTCTCGCGCGCCCCCGGCTCGTGCATCGGCGGGTCGGCGGGACCACCGGTGGCCGCGCCTGGATCCAGAACGTGGCGGGAGACGTCAGCGCGCTGCCCGGGCAGTGGCGGAGTCAGTTCCTCTACGCGATGGCCGCCACGAGTGCGCGTCCGTCCCTCGCCGGCCGGAACGACGACCACGTGCTGGGCTTCGTCGAGGCGCAGAAGCTGTGACAGCGTCAAGTCCAGGCCGGAGGCAATCCTGCCCGCAACCGCAAGCGTCGGGCTCGTCTCCCCGCGTTCGACCTGTGAGAGCATCGGCGCCGAAACGCCGGAGCGCTCGGCCAGGTCGCGCAGGGAGAGCCCCATCGAGTCGCGGAGGGCTTTGACCCTGGTCCCTACTGCCCCGTTTTCGGTGGCGAGCCCATTCACGCTGCGTACGTTATCACGTACGTTTGTCCAGCCACCCTCACTTACCGCGTCTGTCCGCTCGGCCGCACCAGCACCTCGTTGATCGAGACGTGCTTCGGCTGCGACAGCGCGAAGACGACCGCGTTGGCGATGTCGGCGGCCTCCAGCACCTTGCCGGCCGCTTCCTTGGCCTTCTCGATCTGCTCGAGCACCATCGGGTTCGTGTTGTGGCCCTGAAGCTCCGTCTCGACGAAGCCCGGCTCCACGCACGTGACCCGCACGCCGATGTGAGCGCCCTCCTGGCGCAACGCCTCCGAGAAGCCGGTCACGCCCCACTTCGTCATGTTGTACACGGCGGAGCCCATCGCGGCGATCCGGCCCGCCACCGACGAGACGTTGACGACGTCCCCTCCCCCGCCGTCGCGCATGATCGGCACGGCGGCATGCGTGCAGTAGAGGAGGCCGAGCAGGTTGACGTCGATCATCCGCCGCCACTCGTCCGTGTCGGCACCCTGGATCAAGCCAAGCAGCATCACCCCGGCGTTGTTCACGAGCCCGTCGAGCCCACCCAGCTTCTCTGCGGCTTGGGCGACCAAGGCCTTCGCCTGGTCCTCTTCGCCGATGTCGGCCTCGATCGCCACTGCCGTACCGCCCCCATCAACCAGCTCGGCGGCCAGGCCGTCAAGGCGATCCTTTCGCCTTGCCCCGAGCGCGACGGCGCCGCCCTCCGCGACGATCGCGCGCGCCGCGGCTTCGCCGATTCCGGACGACGCGCCGGTGATCAGTACGCGCCGACGATCAAGGCTTCCCACGACGCCCACCCTAACCACCTCCGCGAGTTCAACATTCACCACGCCTGGTTGCGGTGATGTCGATCTCGATTCCGTCGTTTCATCGAGATTGACATTGACCACGATACGTTGCGGCAATCGCGATCTCGGCGGGGTGAGCGCGAGCCCACCTA
Organism: Actinomycetota bacterium; assembly: GCA_030859475.1. Taxonomy (GTDB): domain Bacteria; phylum Actinomycetota; class Thermoleophilia; order Solirubrobacterales; family 70-9; genus JALZKA01. Next base: position 12,154 of record JALZKA010000046.1, on the reverse strand, counting down.
TGGCCCCGGGGTAAGCGGGAATCCCTGGACCCGCTACGGACCCGGTGTGCGCTCGACGACCGCGTCGGCGGTGACGCCTTCCGCCTCGCGCACCGCCGCGCCGTCGAGCGCGTTCGAAAGCGCGCGGACGTAAGCGCGGGCCGAGGCCTCGAGGATGTCGGTAGCGACCCCCTGACCCGATGCCAAACGGCCGTGGGCGCGGAGCATCACGGTCACTTCGCCGAGCGCGTCCTCGCCCTCGGTCACGGCTGTAACGGTGTACTGGCGCAGCTCGCAATCGGTGGGGATCGCCGAGCGGATCGCGCCGAAGATCGCGTCCACCGGGCCATCGCCACCGGACTCGCCGCGGGACTCGTCGCCCGAGGGCAACCGCACCGCCACCCGCGCCAGCGGCTCGCGCCGGGAACCCGCCTCGACCTCGAACCACTCGAGCGCGTAGGAGTCCGTGCGCTCGCGCATCTCGTCGGAGACGATCGCCTCCAGGTCAAGCGCGGTTACCTGCTTCTTTTTGTCAGCGATCTCCTTGAAGCGCTTGAACGCCTGGTTCAGCGCGCCGCCCTCGACCGTGAAGCCGAGCTGCTCCAGCGCGTCCTTCAGCGCGTGACGTCCCGAATGCTTGCCGAGCACGATCGAGTTCGATTCCAGGCCGACGTGGGTGGGATCCATGATCTCGTATGTGGTCCGCTCCTTGAGGACGCCGTCCTGGTGGATCCCGGACTCGTGCGCGAAGGCGTTGCGCCCGACGATCGCCTTGTTCGGCTGGACCGCGTAGCCCGTGAGGCGCGCCACCATTCGGCTCGTGCGGGCCAGCTCGCGGGTATCGAGGGTCGTGTCCAGGCCGTGCTCGTCGCGGCGGGTCCGGAGCAGCATCACGACCTCCTCCAGCGAGCAGTTCCCGGCCCGCTCACCGAGGCCGTTGACGGCACACTCGACCTGGCGCGCGCCGGCCAGGACGCCGGCGTAGGAGTTCGCCACTGCCAGACCCAGGTCGTCATGGCAGTGGACGGAAACCGTGACCTCGGCCAGCTCGGGAATCAGCTCATAGAGCCGGCGCAGGTACCGGGTGTACTCCTCGGGGGTCGTGTAGCCGACCGTGTCGGGGACGTTGATGACGGTCGCGCCCTCGGCGACCGCGATCGCGCAAACCTCGGCCGTGTAATCGACGTCGGCGCGAGTCGCGTCCATCGGTGAGAACTCGACGTCATCGCAGTACGCCTTCGCCATCGCCACCGCCGCCCGTGCCTGGCCCTTGACGTCCTCGCGGTCGGTCTGGAGCTGATGCTCGATGTGGATGTCCGAAGTGGAGACGAAGGTGTGAATCCGCGGCCTCTGCGAGTCGCGGATCGCGTTCCAGGCGGCGTCGATATCCGCTTTGTGGGTTCGCGCCAGGCCACAGATGACCGGACCCTCGACGCTTCGGGCGATCGCCTGAACAGCCTCGAAGTCGCCCGGCGAGGTAATCGGGAACCCGGCTTCGATGACGTCGGTGCCCAGCCTGCCGAGCTGGGTGGCGATCTCCACCTTCTCCTGCTCATTCAGCGAGATCCCGGGGGACTGCTCGCCGTCGCGCAGGGTCGTGTCGAAGATCTGGACCCGGTTCGCTTCTTCTACCGAGGGCTCATTGCCGCTCATCGTGATTCTCCTTCTCCTACCGCTGCCGAATGACCTTGCTGCTCGCGGCTTGTCGCGCCGCCCGGCGATTAACTCCCCCAGCGGGGGAGGAGAAGAAGAAGCGCCAGCATGCAGGTCCGGTGGCTCATCGGTTTGGTCAGAGTAGCAATCGTGACATCCCGAGTCACGGCGTCAGCACGACTTTCCCGACGTTCTTCGCGTCCGCAAGGAAGCGATGCGCGTCGGGCGCATTGTCGAATGAGAACGACTCGGCAACCACGGGCACCAGGGCGCCCGACCCGAGCCCGTCTTGAAGGGGCGGCAGGAGTCGGTCGAGGCCCTCGCGATCCCACCAGCTCAGCATGTTCAGCCCGAAGACACCCTTGTTCTCGCTCATCATCGCGAGGCTCTTCCACCAGGGCATCGTCGCGCCCGGCATCCTGACCAAGCTCTTGACCAGAGCCGGGATGTTGCGTCCGTCGCCGGTCTGGACCTCGGCGAGGCCGAACATGATCAGGCGCCCTCCTTGGCGCAACACCCTGTAGCTGCGCCTGAAGCTGGTCGGGCCGATGGCGTCCATCACGACGTCGACGCCCTCACCATTGGTCAGTCGCATGATCTCATCGGCGAAGTCGACCGTGCGATAGTCGATCGGGTGCTTGCAGCCCTCCGCGCGAATCGCATCATGCTTCCCGGCTGAGGCCGTGCCGTAGATCTCAGCACCAACCTGCGTGCCGATCTGGATCGCGGCGATGCCGACCCCGCCGGCGGCGGAGTGGATCAGCATGCGGTCACCTGCCCGGAGGCCGCCCATCATCACGAGTCCCGCGTAAGCCGTCGCGTAGTTGACGACGACCGCCGCGCCCTGCTCGAAGCTGAGCGAGTCAGGCAGCGGCAAGACCTGGCCCTGGTCGACCGAGATCATCTCGGCGTAGCCGCCGAACCGGGTGCCGACGATGACGCGATCGCCGACTTTGAGGCCCTCCACCCCATCGCCCAAAGACTCGACCTCGCCGGCGGCCTCGTAGCCGACGATCGAGGGCAGCGGCGGGGCGTCCGGGTAGACGCCGGAACGCGCCATCAGGTCCGCGAAGTTGATGCCGGCCGCCTTGACCGCGACCCGGACCTGCCCGGGCCCCACCGGCGGATCGGGACGCTCCTGCACCTCGAGGACATCAGGACCCCCGTTCTTGGTGATGACGACCGCCTTCACCAGCCGCACCTTACGACCTGCCTCCCGGTAACGCGCCCTAACCCGACGGAAGCGGACGCGAAGCGGAGCATTCGGGCGGAGTTGTCTCTCACAGGTCGATCGCGCGGCCGACGGCGAAGCCGTCGAGCTCGAGGATCCGGTCGATCGTGCCCTGCGGTACCGCTGCGTCGGTCGTCAGGACCATCACGGCATGCTCGCCGTTCGCCTCGGCGCCGACCGCGGCCGAGACGATGTTGACGCCCTCTTCGCCGAAGGCGGTCCCGACGCGCCCGATCATGCCGGGCTGGTCGGAGTAGCGGAACACCGCCAGGTGCTTGGCCAGAGGCAGGTAGAAGCTCTGGCCCCAGACCCCGACCAGGTAGGGGAGGTTGTTCGGCCCGACACCGGTGCCCACCACCTCGACAGCGTTCTCCCCTTGGCCCGCCCTCACGGTGACGAGCTCGGTGAAGTCGCTCGAGGAGGTGTCGTTGATCTCCGTCAGCTCGATGCCGCGCTCATCGGCGAGCGAGCTCGCGTTGACGAGGTTTACCTGCTCCTCCGTGTGGCCGCGCAGGACCCCCGCGAGGACGGCGATGCCCAAAACGCGGGTGTCGTGCTCGGCGATCCGGCCCCGGAACTCGGCCTCCACCCGGTCCACACCGGTCCGCGAGAGCCCCTGGGCGAGTGCGCCCAGGTCCTGGCAGAGTCCGACGAAGGGGGCGACGACCTCGGGCAGCGGCGCACCCAGGTTGACGGCGTTCGTGACAACGCCTCCGGTGAGAGCGGCGCGAACCTGCTTTGCGGTGTCGGTTCCGGCGCGATCCTGGGCCTCCGCGGTGGAAGCTCCCAGATGCGGGGTCACCACGACGTTGTCGCGGGCGAAGATCGGGTGGTCGGTCATCGGCTCCGACGGAAACACGTCGAGGGCGGCGCCGGCAACCTTGCCGGACTCAAGGGCCGCCGCCAGGGCATCGAGGTCGATCAGCTCGCCGCGCGCGCAGTTGACGATCCGCACACCGTCCTTCATCCGGGTCAGGGCTGTCGCGTCGATCCAGTTGACGGTCTCCGGCGTCTTCGGCAGGTGGATCGTGATCAGATCGGCCTGCTCGTAGAGCTCGTCGCTGGTTTCGCAGCCCTCGACGCCAAGCTCGCGAAAGCGCTCGGCGGAGACGAACTTGTCGAAGCCAACGACCTTCATGTCAAACGACAGAGCGCGCTTGGCCACGAGCTGGCCGATCCGGCCGAAGCCAATGACGCCGAGCGTCTTGCCGTACAGCTCGTTGCCGCCGTAGCGAGACCGCGCCCACTCGCCGGCGGTCAACGCCTTGTGCGCCTGCGGGATGTTGCGGCACAGCGCCAGCGCCAGCGCCAGGGTGTGCTCGGCGGCCGCGATCGAGTTCGACTCCGGCGCGTTCACCACGAGGATCCCCCGTTTGGAAGCGGCAGCCATGTCAACGTTGTCGACGCCGGTTCCTGCCCGACCCACAACACGCAGGTTCGTCCCCCTCGCGATCAGGTCCGCGGTCACATTGGTTGCCGATCGGACGATCAGCGCGTCGAACTCGCCGATCCTCTGCTCGAGCGTTTCCTCGTCCCAGTCGAGGCCCAACTCGACGTCGAAGTCCGCGCGCAGCAGCTCGATTCCGGACTCGGCGATCCTCTCCTTGATCAGGACCTTCATCGCTGAATCCCCTCTCCGTTTTCGACCACCCAGTCGACGCAGGCCGTGAGCGCCTCGACGTCGGCCGGATCGACGGCGGGGAACATGCCGATTCGCAGCTGGTTACGACCGAGCTTGCGGTACGGCTCCGTGTCGACGATCCCGTTGGCGCGGAGTGTTGCGGCGACGGCCGAAGCATCGACGCTGTCGTCGAAGTCGATCGTCCCGACCACGGGAGAGCGCTTGGCTTCGTAGGCGACGAACGGGCTGGCGAACTCCGAGCGCTCGGCCCAGCCGTACAGATGCGCGGCCGAGGTGGCGCAGCGTTCCATGGACCAGTCGAGGCCGCCTGAATCCAGCATCCACCGGACCTGGTCCGCGAGCAGGATCAGGGAGGCGACCGCAGGCGTGTTGTAGGTCTGGTACTGGCGCGAATTCTCGACGACCGTCGCCAGCGACAGAAACGCCGGTTGCCAGCGCCCGGCGACGCCGTCAAGATCGTCGATGCGCGCGATGGCCGCCGGGCTCGCGAGCGCGAGCCAGATGCCTCCGTCCGACCCGAACACCTTCTGGGGGGCGAAGTAGTAAGCATCGGCCTGCGACGGATCGAGCGGCAGAGCGCCCGCGGCCGAAGTAGCGTCGATCAGGACGAGAGCGTCGCCGGCGCCCTCCGGCCGCGTGACCGGCGCGATGACGCCGGTGGAGGTCTCGTTATGTGCCCAGGCCAGGACGTCCGCGGCCGGGTCAGACACCGGCTCGGGTGCATCGCCGGGCTCCGCCTCGATGACGATCGGTTCAGCCAGGAAGGGCGCGCGCGCCGCGACTCTGGCGAACTTCGCGGAGAATTCGCCAAAGCTCAGGTGCAGGGAGCGCTCGCGGACGAGGCAGGTTGCGGCGGCGTCCCAGAACGCCGTCGTGCCGCCGTTCGAGATCAGCACCTCGTGACCGTCCGGAAGCGCGAACAGCTCAGTAAGGCCGGCGCGAATGCCCGCCACCAGGTCCTTCACGCCCTTCTGTCTATGCGATGTGCCCATCACGTCGGCGCGCTCGGCCAATGCGGCCAGGGCCTCCACCCGAACCCGTGAGGGACCGCAGCCGAAGCGCCCGTCGGCGGGCTGCAGTTCCTGGGGTATCAGCGTCTGGGTCGCGGTCATCTGATGGCAGGCAAGGGACGCTTGAAGGTACTAGGGTCCTCGGCATGAGCGAAGCGGAGGTCACCGCACCCGTAGGGGGCGACGGCTACACCGTCGGCAGCCTGGAGGGGCTCGGCGAAGGCTATGGGTTCCGCAAGATCCGGCGCGAGCTGAACGTCGAGGAATTCGGTGTGAACGCGATCGTCCTCCCACCCGGCTACGTCACCGACTTCCACTACCACGACGAGCAGGAAGAGCTCTACTTCGTCCACCAGGGGACGGTGGAGATCGAGTTCGGTGACGACTCCAAGCACGTGCTCGGACCGGGTGGCCTGGCCCGCGTCGCGGCGGCCACGCATCGCAAGCTCGCGAACGTCGGCTCGGAGGACGCCGTCTACGTCATCGTTGGCGCCAAGGGCGGCTACGTCGGTCGCGACGGACGGGCGCCCGAGTCCGAGGCGCCGCGCTCCTGACTTTCAGCCCTCGTGCCGCATCAGGCGGCACGAGGGCTGAATCTGCCGCGGGCTCAGTCGATCTTCTGGTCGATCCAGGGCATCATCCCGCGCAGGTCCTTGCCGACTTCCTCGATCGGAGCCGACGCCGCCTCTGAGCGCAGGCGGTCGAAGTTCTCGCCGCCAGCGCGATTCTCGGCGATCCACTCGCGGGCGAAGTCGCCGGACTGGATCTCGCTCAGGATCTGGCGCATCGCGGCCCGCGTGTCGTCGGTGATCACGCGGGGACCACGCGTCATGTCGCCGTACTCGGCCGTGTTCGAGATCGAGTAGCGCATGCCCTGCAGCCCCTTCTCGTACATCAGGTCGACGATCAGCTTCAGCTCGTGGAGGCACTCGAAGTAGGCCAAGCGCGGGTCGTACCCGGCCTCGACCAGCGTCTGAAAGCCCGCCTGAACCAGCTCCGTGGCCCCGCCGCATAGCACCGCTTGCTCGCCGAACAGATCCGTCTCGCACTCGTCCTTGAAGGTGGTCTCGATGATCCCGGCACGGCCACCACCGATCCCCGCGGCGTACGCCAGAACCAGCTCGCGGGCGTCGCCTGACTCGTCCTGGTGCACGGCCATCAGGCACGGCACGCCGCGTCCCTCCTGGTACTGGCTGCGGACCAGGTGGCCCGGCCCCTTCGGGGCAACCATGCCGACGTCGACTCCGGCCGGGGACTCGATCTGGTCGAAGTGGATCGCGAAGCCGTGGGCGAACATCAGCAGGTTGCCGGGGGCGATCCCGTCAGCGATCTCGGTTTCCCAGATCTCGGCCTGCCGCTCGTCCGGCAGGAGGACCATGACGATGTCGCCGCGGCTGGCGGCGTCGCCAACGCCGAGGACCTCGAGGCCGGCCCCCTCGGCCTTGGCCCGTGACGACGAGTCAGGCCGCAGGCCGACGATCACGTTGTGGCCGGACTCCTTGAGGTTGAGGGCGTGGGCGTGGCCCTGGGAGCCGAAGCCGAGGATCGCGATCGTCTTATCCGATAACGCATCGGGGTCGGCATCGGCCTCATAGAAGATTCCTGCGTTGCTCTCAGTCATCGGCCGCGGCAGCTTACCGCGGCGGTGGTTGCTCGAAGCCGCGCCGGGCGCGGCTAACCGCAACCGGCTCGCCGAGCGGGAACAACGTGACGAGCAGCTACGTCTGGCGCAGCGCGTCCCGGCGGAGCCTTCCGGACGAGGTGCGGGGCAGGCGTCGCGCGAACTCGAAGCGCTTGGGCACCTTGTAGCCGGCGAGCGCTCCGCCGCAGTGTGCTCGCAGCGCCTCGGTGTCTTCTGCCGCACCGGCGCGCAGAACCACGACGGCGGTGACCGCCTCCTGCCATTCGGGGTCGGGCCTGCCGACGACCGCCGCGTCTTCGACGTCCGGATGTTGGAGCAGCGCGGCCTCGACCTCCTCCGGCATCACGTTCTCACCGCCGGTCACGATCACGTCGTCCAGCCTTCCCTCGACGTACAGGAACCCGCTCTCGTCGATCCTGCCCCTGTCGCCGGTGTGGAGCCAGCCATCGACGTCCGCGTGTCCAGGGGCCACGATCGGTCCCCGGATATGGATCTCCTCTCCTGCGATCCGCACTTCAGTTCCCAGCGCCGCTCGCCCAGCCGACCCGGCGCGACCCTTGGCCTCCGACGGCGCGAGCGTCGTCACCTGCGAGCAGGCCTCGGTCATTCCGTAGGTCTGCACGATCCGCGCTCCTCGCGCTTCCGCCTCGGCGATCATGTCTGTCGGGAGGGGTCCGCCGCCGAGGACGATCGCGCGGGGCCCGGAGACATCGATTTCCGCCGCGAGCAGGCGCGCGAGCTGGGTGGCGACGAGGGAGACCACCGTCACGCGGTCCTTTGCGAGGCTCGCGCCTACGCGCTCCGCGTCGAACGAGTCGTGCACGATCGCGGCCGTGCCGAAGATCACCGAGCGAATCAGGATCGAGAACCCACCCACGTGGTTGAGGGGTAGGCAGCAAAGCCAGCGATCCGCCGGGTGGATGCCGAGGTTGAATGCGGAGCCCACCGCGCTCCACAGGAAGTTGCCGTAGGTCAGGTCCACGGGCTTGGGCGTTCCGGTCGTCCCGCTCGTCTCCAGGCGGCATATGACCGCCTCCAAATCGAGCGGCGCGTCATCCGGCCCGCCCTCGGCGGCCGGCAGATCGCCGAGCGATTTGAGGTTGAGCGCACAGGTGTTGCGGGCAAGGAACGCCTCCCGCTCCGCGGGCGCAAGTCGCTGCCCGACCGGGACGGCAACTGCGCCGAGCCTCAGCAGGGCGTGCAGCGCAACGGCGAAGTCCTGACCAGCCGGCATGTCGAGCGCGACCCGGTCGCCGGGCCGGATCCCCGCCTTAGCGAGGCGGGCGGCAAGCTCGGACGTCTCCCCGTCGAGCTCGGCGTAGGTCAAGTCCCCGGTGTCCGTTCGCAGCGCGAGGCGGTCCGGGCACGCCTTCGCGCGCTGGGTGAGCCAGTTGTCTTGGGGCACCGTCATCGGGTCCCAGCAATAATCACGCACTGTGCCGATCAGACACCGAGACGCCCCGCCGGAGGAAACCCTCTACGCACCCGTCGCCTGGGAGACGTCGGGCGAGTACCAGGACCTGATCTACGAGAAGGCCGAAGGAATCGCGAAGATCGCGATCGACCGTCCGGAGGTCCGAAACGCGTTCAGGCCCCAGACTCTCGCCGAGCTGCGAGACGCGTTCAACCGCGCCCGCGACGACACGGAGGTCGGGTCCATCATCTTCACGGGGGTCGGGGACGAGGCGTTTTGCTCCGGCGGCGATCAGCGCATTCGGGGGGACGATGGATACATCGGGGAAGACGAAGTGGCGAAGCAGGGCGTCGGCCGCCTCGACGTCGGCGACCTGCACGTCCAGATCCGCAGGCTTCCCAAGCCGGTCGTCGCGATGGTGGCCGGTTACGCGGTCGGCGGCGGGCACATTCTGCACCTCGTCTGCGACCTGACGATCGCGGCCGACAACGCCCGCTTCGGCCAGACGGGACCCCGGGTCGGAAGCTTCGACGGGGGCTTCGGCGCCTCCCTGCTCGCGAACAACATAGGCGTCAAGCGGGCCAAGGAGATCTGGTTTTTGTGCCGCCTCTACGGTGCGGAGGAGGCCCTTCAGATGGGACTGGTCAACACCGTCGTCCCACTTGACGAGCTCGAGCGGGAGACGGTCGCCTGGTGCAGGGAGATGAACGCGCTGAGCCCGCTTTCGCTTCGCCTGCTGAAGTCGAGCTTCAACGCCACCGAGGACGGGTTGACCGGCATCCAGCAGCTCTCCCACGACGCCACGCTCCTCTTCTACATGTCCGAGGAAGGGCAGGAGGGGCGCAACTCTTTCCAGGAGGGCCGCCCGCCCGACTTCTCCAGGTTCCCAAAGCGTCCATGAGCGCCCTCAGAATCTGGCTGATGGCAGCGCGCCCGCGGACGCTGCCCGCGGCGATCGCTCCGGTGCTGGTTGGCACGGCGGCCGCGGACCTCGCGCTGATCGAATCGATCCACTGGGGCGCTTTCCTCGCCGCGATGGCGGGCTCGATCTTGATCCAGATCGGCACCAACCTGGCCAACGACTACTCAGATGCGAAGCGCGGGGCCGACACCACCGAGCGTCTCGGCCCGGTGCGGGTGACCTCGTCCGGGTTGATCGCCCCCAAGCGCGTGCTCCACGCGACCTGGATCGCGTTCGCCGCCGCGTTGGGCGTCGGCGTCTACCTCGCCACTGTCGCCGGGCCGGAGATTCTGGCTGTCGGCGCGATCTCGATCGCCGCCGGTGTCCTTTACACCGGTGGCCCCCGACCCTACGGCTACGCGGGCCTGGGCGAGCTGTTCGTCTTCGTCTTCTTCGGTCTGGTCGCTGTGAACGGCTCCTATTACGTTCAGCTCGATCGAATCGACGCCCTGCCCCTCTTGCTCTCGGTGCCCGTCGGCCTGCTCTCGACTGCGATCCTGGTGGTGAACAACCTCCGCGATCTCGAGACCGATGCCAGGGCCGGCAAGCGCACGCTGGCGGTCCGTTTGGGACGCGAGCGAACCCGCCTGCTCTACGCCGCGCTGATCGCGATCGCGTTCGCATGGCTGCCCCTCGCCCTCCTCCTCGGGGAGGGGCCTGCGTGGGGACTGATCGCCCTGGCGTCTGCCCCACTCGCGGTGGCGCCCACGGCGGCCATCCGCACCCGCACCGACGGCCCGGCCCTGAACGGCGCGCTGGCCGCCACCGGCTTGCTGCTGGCAGCCTTCAGCGCGCTACTGGCCCTCGGCCTGATCATCTAGCCGATGCAGGTCGAGCGCGTCGAGGCCGTCGCATATTCGCTCCCCTTTCGCTCGCCCTATGTCACGTCGCGTGGAACGCTCGAGCGCAGGGAGATGGTGCTGCTGCGGCTGCGCACCGACGAAGGCCCCGAGGGACTGGGCGAGGCGGTCCCGCTGTCGCTTCGGGGCGGTGATTCGCTCGCCAAGGTGGAGCGGCTCGTACACGAGGCGGCAACCCGACTCGTCGGGTTGGACCTATCCCTCGCCAGCGACGACCCGCTCGGATTCGCGGTGGCGACCACGCTCGAGCTGGGCACCGCCCGGCGCCTACCCGCCCCCGCGCGCGCCGCGCTCGAATGCGCGTTGTTCGACCTCGTCGCCAAGAGCTCAGGGCAGCCGCTGTGGCGCTTGCTGAAGGCGCCCGATTGTGAGCCGGTCCTCTGTAATGCGACGCTGACGGCGGGCGAGCCGGACGTCGTCGCGACACAGGCGCGCCGGTGGTCGGACGACGGCTTCCGGACGTTCAAGCTCAAGCTGGGCGCTGGGTACGACGACGAGGAGACGGTCGCCGCGGTGAGGGACGCAGTCGGGCCCGGGCCGATGATCCGGGTCGATCTGAACGAGTCCCTGAAGCCGGGCGACGCGGCGGCGCTGCTTCGCGCGATCGAGCCGCACGGAATCGAGCTGGCGGAGCAGCCGGCGTCCGGCCTCAGAGGGCTCGCCCGCGTTCGCGGCGACACCAAGATCCCGATCGCCGCCGACGAGTCCGTGACCTCCGAGGCGGACGCCCATCGGGCCGTCCAGAGGAAGGCCTGCGACTACGCCACGGTCAAGCTCTCCAAGGTGGGCGGGATCGGTGCCGCACGTCAGATCGCCGCGCTGATCCCGACCTACCTGTCGAGCGCCCTTGACGGCCCGCTTGGGATCGCCGCCGCTGCCCATGCGGCCCAGGTCCTGCGAGGTGACGGCAACGACCCCGGGCTCGCCCACGGACTGGCGACCCAGCGACTGTTCGCCGATTCGATCGCAACCACGGAGTGCCGGCTGATCGACGGCCACCTCCACCTGCCCGACGGCCCCGGCCTGGGAGTCGAGCTCGACGACGCCGCCCTCGAGAGCCACCGGCTCTAACGTTCGCGGCCGTGGACTCCTCGAACCGCAACACGGCCCTCGCCTCGGCCCTCGTCGAGGAGCTGGCGCGGTGCGGCGTCCGGCAGGCGATCGTCTGCCCCGGATCGCGCTCGACGCCGGTCGCCCTCGCCCTGCTTCGCGAGCCCGGGATCGAGACGACGACGATCGTCGACGAGCGCTCGGGCGGATTCTTCGCCGTGGGCGCCGCGCAGGCATCGCAGGTGCCGGTGGCGATCGTGTGCACCTCCGGAACCGCGGCGGCGAACCTCCACCCCGCCGTTTCCGAGGCCGACCAGGCCGCGGTCCCCCTGATCGTCCTGACCTGTGACCGTCCCCCGGAGCTACGCGCGGTCGGTGCCGGGCAGACGATCGACCAGATCAAGCTTTTCGGGTCCGCGGTGCGCTGGTTCAGCGAGGTCGGCACGCACGACGCCGACGACGCCGGCCTGTTGCATCTGCGGGGGGTCGCCTGCCGTGGCTATACCCTGGCTCGCGGCGAGGCCCGCCCGGGACCGGTTCACCTGAACCTCTCGTGGCGCGACCCGCTCGGCCCGGAAGCGCGCGAGGGCGAGGTCACCGCCACAACTCCGCTGGCTCTCGCCGGACGCGGCGAGCTCCCCTTGACCGAGGTCTTCCGCACCACCGCCAGGCTCCCCGACTCGGCGATTCAAGCGCTCGCAGAAGACCTGGC
>JALZKA010000045.1 GCA_030859475.1 Actinomycetota bacterium | reverse complement strand
CGGCTTGACGTCGGGCCGATAGAGGATCAGCGCCAGGCTGGGCGCCACCATGAAGTCCGCGGCGTTCAGATGCTCTCCGCCCAGCACCCCGTCCGCGATCCACGCGTCGATCCGGTCGAGCCAACCGGGGAAGGCAGCGAGGTCGGCCCGGACGGCATCGTCGTTTACGTCGTTGATCTTCAACTCAGCCGCGATGAACGGACCAGCCGTGGCGACCGCCAAGCCGTGCGGGAAACCGATCCTGGCCCCCTCCAGATACGAGCGCATGGGCGCCTTGTTGCGCTTGATCGCGTTCCAGAGGATCCGCCGAACGGCGTCGGCCAGCACCTCCTCGCCCCAACGCTCGGCGTCCTCGACCGCGACGCGGGCCGCCCGGTCGTCCGGGAAGAGCGGCGGCTCGGGCTCAATTTCGTCGAGCGCACGCGAGATCTGGCGCGACCCGGTGATCTTGCGCCCGTCGATCCGCAGCGAGGGGACCGTCACTCCCGGATAGCCCATCACCTTGAGGACTCCACGGCTGACCACAGGCAGCAGGTCGACGCGCTTAAACGGGATTCGCTTGTGCTCGAGCATCCGCTGAGCGGCCATGGCGGGATGCGAGCCGGGAATCACGAAGAGGGTTGCGCGCGACATCAGGACCATCCTATTTCCCATACTGCACGAATGCTCCTCGCTGTCGACGTCGGCAACACGCAAACGCACCTCGGGGCGTTCGACGGAGAAGCTCTCGCCGAGAGCTGGCGCTTTCAGACCCGAGCGGGGATGACCGGGGACGAGCTGGCCGAGCGGATCTCGACCTTCATGGCACTGAGCGGCCTCGAGTTTCGCACCGTCGACTCCGTGGTCGTGTCCTCGGTCGTGCCGCCGCTTGGGACGCAGTACAGGCGACTCGCCGAGCGCTACCTCGGCGACGCCCGCTGCTTGGAGGTCGAGCCCGGGATCAAGACCGGGATGCCGATTCGGATCGACAATCCCTATGAGGTCGGGGCCGACCGCCTGGTCAACGCCGTTGCCGCTTACGACCGCTTCGGCGAAGCGTGCGTCGTCGTCGACTTCGGCACCGGGATCAACTTCGACGCCGTCTCCGACACGGGCGAGTACCTCGGCGGGGCAATCGCTCCGGGTGTGGAGATCTCGCTGACGGCGCTGACCGAGCGTGGTGCCCGCATCCCGCGCATCGACCTGGCCGAGCCGGCGACGGCGATCGGAAAGTCGACCAAGGCCGCGATCCAGTCGGGCGTCCTCTACGGGTTCGCCGGGCTGATCGACGGGATCGCCAGCCGCATCGAGCGCGAGCTGGGGGAGGGCACGCCGTTCATCGCGACGGGTGGTCTGGCTGGTGCGATCGCCCCGCTATGTGAATCAATCGGCACGGTTGACGAGCTCCTGACGCTGACCGGCCTGCGCCTGATCCACGAACGAAACCCCTGACCTCAGCGAACGTCCCGCAGTCCCGCGCTATCCGGTGACTCAGGGACGTTCGATGCGTTGCGCCGGCGCGCCCGAGTACGCTCCGGGATCAGTGATGACGCCCCGCAAGTTCCCGATGAAGGCCGACCGCATGATTGGCGACGCCGGCAACCTCACTGTGTATGAGCGGCCCGATCAATCGCGCTACGCGCTCGATAAGAAGGGCCATGGCCAGGAGTGCGATCCCGAAACGCCAATCTTCGGGCGCGCTCGATTCGACGCCCGCGAGCTTGCTTCGGGCATTTGGAAGGGGTCGCGATCAGAGCGTCAGGTGATCGTCGTGCCTGACGCTGCCATCAGCTCGCAGCGCCGAGTTCGCCACGCGGCGTCGACGCGCCGCTAGCATCCCGCCGCCTACGCTTGGGGCGTGACTCAAGCCCCGCTCACCAGCCCGTTTCGGATCGGCCCGGTCGAGATCCCGAATCGCATCCTGCTGGCGCCGCTGGCGGGGATCGGCAACTGGTTCGTGCGACTCCAGGCCAAGCGCTACGGCGCCGGCCTCGCCGTGTCGGAGATGATCTCGAGCTACGCCCTCCACCACGGGAACGAGCGCACGGAGCGGGAGATGCTGCGCATCCATCCGGACGAGCACCCCGTCTCGGTCCAGCTGTTCGGTCCCGATCCCGACGCGATGCGGTCGGCGGCCAAGGTCGTGGCCGCGGCGGGCGCCGACCTGATCGACCTGAACATGGGCTGCCCGGTCAAGAAGGTGCTCAAGACGGGGGCCGGCGCCGCCCTCTTGGAGCAGCCTGACCTGGCGGTGGCGGTCGCCCGCGCGGCGGGGGAGGGATCTGGCCTTCCGGTGACGGTCAAGATCCGGTCGGGGCTTCGCGCGGGCGACCGCTTGGGGTATGACCTGGCCTTGCGCCTGATCGACGAGGCGGGCATCGCCGCGATCGGCTTCCACCCCCGGCCGGCCAGCGCCCAGCACAAGGGAAAGCCGGACTACGAGCTGGCACGCGAGCTTGTCGACGAGATCGCCCGCCGTGGCCTGCGATGCCCGGTGATCATCTCCGGCGGGCTCCGCGATGCCGAGCGCGCACGGAACGCATACGAAGCGGCGGGAGCCGACGCCCTCATGGTCGCTCGCGGAGGGATGGGATACCCGTGGATCTTTCAGGAACTGACCGGCGAGCGGTCAGAGGTCCCTGCGGAGGGCGAGGTGATCCGGGAGCTGCGCTGGGTCATGATCCAGGCGCGCGAGCACTGGGGCGAAGCTCGCGCTGCGCGGAACCTGCGGAAGTTCTACCCCTGGTATCTGGAGCGGCTCGGGTTGCACGGCAGAGACGCCGATGCCTTCCAGAGAACCACTTCCCTGGAGCAGGTGGAGGGGCTCCTGAGCGAGCTGGAAATCGCGGAACCGGTCCCGGTTTAGCGGGATACGGCGTCCGGCGGGAACGCTGGTTTCGCGTGCGTCGCCGCTCATTTCCAACGATTCGGCATCGCTATAATGCCCGGCCCTGCCCGAACCGCGCGCCTCTTTCAGGCCCGCGTATCGGGCGTCTTTTGTGAAGGAAGAGTAGGACTGAAGCCGTGGCTCGCGAGATCCCGATCACCAAGGAAGGCTTGGCAAAGCTCCAAGCCGATATCGATGACCTGACGACCGTCAAGCGGCGCGAGGTGGCTGAGCGCATCAAGGAAGCTCGCGAGTTCGGCGATATCACTGAGAACTCCGAGTACGACGACGCCAAGAACGAGCAGGCGTTGCTGGAGCAGCGGATCGCGCAATTGGAAGAGCGACTGCGCCGCTCGATCCTGATCGACGAGAAGGGGATCGATACAGGGTCGGTTTCGGTCGGCGCGCTGGTTCACGTTAAGGACCAGAAGTCGGGCGATTCGCGTAAGTTCAAGATCGTCGGCCCTGCCGAGGCCAATCCGGCCGAGCAGAAGCTCTCCAACGAGTCGCCGATCGGTCGCGCCCTCCTCGGCCGCAAGCGGGGCGACATCGTCACGGTCGACGTTCCGCGCGGGCCCAAGAAGAAGCTGAAGATCACCAAGATCGAAACCGCTTAGGCTGCGGTCGCACCCGCGACCTTCGGCCATGGCTGACGATCAAGACCAACACGAGCGCGATGAGCCAGCGATCATCGCCGAGCGGCGCGCAAAGCTGGCGCGACTGCGCGAGGCCGGGGTCGATCCGTTTCCCCATGACTTCGACGGCCGGGTCGAGATCGCGACGGTCCGCGCCGAATACGACAGCCTCGAAGCCGGCGCCGAAACTCAGGTGAGCTCGCGCGTGGCGGGAAGGATCGCTGCCAAACGCGATATGGGCAAGACGGCCTTCCTCGACCTTGTCGATCGCACGGGGCGGATTCAGCTCCAGTCCCGCGCGGACGACGGAGCCGAGCGTCACGAGGCCCTGGTTGGCCTCGACCTGGGTGACATCATCGGGATCGATGGCACCGTCTTCAAGTCGCGCCGCGGGGAGCTGACGCTGCGGGTCGCTGCCTGGACGCTCCTGGCCAAGAGCCTGCGCCCGCCCCCCGACAAGTTCCACGGGCTGGAGGACACCGACCTTCGCTACCGGCACCGCGAGCAGGACCTGATCGCGAACCCGGAGGTGCGGGACCGGTTCATCCTTCGTGCCAGGGCGATCTCAGAAGTCCGGCGCTGGCTCGACGAGCGGGGTTTCGTCGAGGTCGAGACGCCGGTTCTGCAGCCGCTCTACGGGGGTGCGCTGGCCCGTCCGTTCACCACCCACCACAACGCGCTCGATCGCGACCTCTATCTGCGGATCGCGACGGAGCTCTACCTGAAGCGCCTGATCGTCGGCGGCATCGAGCGCGTGTACGAGCTCGGGAAGGACTTCCGCAACGAGGGCATCTCCTTCAAGCACAACCCGGAGTTCACGATGCTCGAGTGGTACACGGCCTACGCCGACTACGCGGACGAGGCCGAGCGTTTGGAGCAGCTCGTCGCCGACGTCGCCCGGTCGGTGCTGGGAACTACGCGGATCGAGCGCGACGGGCAAAGCATCGAGCTGGCGCCACCTTGGCGCCGGCTGGCGCTGCGCGACGCGATCGCGAATGAGACCGGCATCGATGTGCTCGAACGCCGGACCCGCGACGACCTGGCTGCGGCGATGGAGATCGAGCCGGGACCGCAGGACAGCTGGGCGAAGCTCGTCGACCAGCTCCTCTCGAAGCGGGTCGAGCCCGGTCTGATCCAGCCTACGTTCATCACCGACTACCCGGTCGAGATGTCGCCGTTCGCCAAGGCCCATCGCGAGCACGACGGCCTGGTCGAGCGTTGGGAAGCGTGCGTGGGCGGCGTTGAGATCGCCAACGCCTTCTCCGAGCTGAACGACCCTGACGAGCAGCGCCGCCGCTTCGAAGAGCAGGCCGAAGAGCTGCGGCGCGGCGACAAGGAGGCCCAGCCCATGGACGCGAACTACATCCAGGCGCTCGAGTCCGGCATGCCGCCGACGGGGGGCGTGGGGCTCGGGATCGACCGTTTGGTGATGCTCCTGACCGGGGCCCCGAGCATTCGCGAGGTCGTGCTGTTCCCCGCGATGCGCGACTGAAGCGCCCGTATCTCCGGATTCGTCCCGCCGGAGCGCTCACGGGTGGCGGATATACTCGGGCCTTCGCCGTAGTCCCCAAAAAACCGGAGGTTCCTAACCCGCTGGCAATGCCCCGCCGATAAGAGGAAGGAACTTGCGGCGCCCACGCGTCCCCCGACTCAGAAGGCAGGCAGAGACGACCACCGGGTAGGGAATACTGAACGAAGGAACCGAAGGCAGGTACTTAGAGTGTTCGAGAGATTCACAGAACGAGCCCGGCAGGTGGTCGTCCTCGCCCAAGAGGAGGCACGGACTCTCAAGCACAACTACATCGGCACCGAGCACATCCTGCTCGGCCTGCTGCGGGAGGAGGAGGGCCTCGCTGCCCGCGTCCTGGAGTCGCTCGACATCACCGTCGAACGCGTGCGCGCGCAGGTCGTCCGCATCGTGGGCTCCGGCGAGGAGGTCACCTCCGGCCAGATCCCGTTCACGCCGCGCGCCAAGAAGGTCCTGGAGCTGGCGCTGCGCGAGGCGCTTTCCCTGGGCCACAACTACATCGGCACCGAGCACATCCTGCTTGGGCTGGTCCGCGAGAACGAGGGCGTCGCCGCCCGCATCCTGCTCGACTTCGACGCCGATTCGGAGAAGATCCGCAACGAGGTGATCCGCATGCTCTCAGGCCCCGGCGGGCGTCGCCAGGGCCAAGGGCAAGGCGCTCCGGGCGAGGGCAAGAAGTCCTCGAAGCTGCTCGATCAGTTCGGCCGCAACCTGACCAAGCTGGCCGCCGACGGCAAGCTCGACCCGGTGATCGGGCGCGAGACCGAGATCGAGCGGATCATGCAGATCCTCTCCCGTCGCCAGAAGAACAACCCCGTGCTCCTGGGCGAGCCCGGCGTCGGCAAGACGGCGATCGTCGAAGGCCTCGCGTCGAAGATCCACAACGGCGAGGTTCCCGAGCTTCTCGCCGACAAGCAGATCTACACGCTCGACCTCGCTGCCCTGGTTGCCGGGTCGAAGTACCGCGGCGAGTTCGAGGAGCGCCTCAAGAAGGTGATGAAGGAGATCACCCAGCGCGGCGACATCGTCCTCTTCATCGATGAGCTTCACAACCTGGTCGGCGCCGGCGCGGCTGAGGGCGCGATCGACGCGGCGTCGATCCTGAAGCCGGCCCTGGCCCGCGGCGAGCTCCAGACGATTGGCGCGACCACGCTCGACGAATACCGCAAGTACCTGGAGCGCGACTCCGCTCTCGAGCGGCGCTTCCAGCAGATCAAGGTCGACCCGCCGTCGATCCCCGACACCGTGAAGATCCTGGAGGGCCTGCGCGAGCGCTACGAGACGCACCATCGTGTCGAGATCACGGACGAGTCCCTGCGCGCCGCGGCCGAGCTCGCCGACCGCTATATCTCCGACCGCTTCCTGCCCGACAAGGCGATCGACCTGATCGATGAGGCCGCATCCCGGATGCGGATCAAGTCGATGTCCTCACCACCGGTCTACCGCGACCTCGAGGAAGAGATCGAGGAGACGCGCCGCAACAAGGAGGCGGCGATCGAGGCCCAGGAGTTCGAGAAGGCCGCGAGCCTGCGCGACCAGGAGCGCCAGCTCACGAACAAGAAGCGCGACATGCAGGACGAGTGGTCGTCCTCAGAGGAGGGCGAGCGCCCCGCGATCGGCGAGGAGGAGATCGCGGACATCGTCTCGATGTGGACCGGGATCCCAGTCTTCAAGCTGACCGAGGCGGAGACGAAGAAGCTCCTGCGCATGGAGGACGAGCTCCACAAGCGCGTCATCGGCCAGAACATCGCGATCGAGGCGGTGTCGAAGGCGATCCGCCGCTCCCGCGCCGGGATCAAGGATCCGAAGCGCCCAGCCGGATCGTTCATCTTCCTCGGCCCGTCAGGGGTCGGCAAGACCGAGCTGGCCAGGACCCTGGCGGAGTTCCTGTTCGGCGACGAGGAATCGATGGTCCGGATCGACATGTCCGAGTACATGGAGAAGCATGCCGTCAGCCGCCTGGTGGGCTCGCCTCCCGGTTATGTCGGCTACGACGAAGGCGGCCAGCTGACCGAGGCGGTGCGGCGCAAGCCGTACTCCGTCCTGCTCCTGGACGAGATCGAGAAGGCCCATCCCGACGTTTTCAACATCCTCCTGCAGATCCTGGAGGACGGGCGCCTGACGGACGCCCAGGGCCGCACGGTCGACTTCCGCAACACGATCGTGATCATGACCTCGAACATCGGGGCCCAGGACATCGCCAAGAACGTGTCGTTCGGGTTCGCGGCCAACGACGACGAGTCGGGCACCTCATACGAGGACATGAAGCGCAAGATCATGGGTGACCTGAAGAAGGTCTTCCGGCCCGAGTTCCTGAACCGGATCGACGAAGTCATCGTCTTCCACAAGCTCCTGCGCGAGGAGATCAAGCAGATCGTCGACCTGCTGATCCAGCGCGTCCGGACCCAGGTGGCCGAGCACGAGCTCCAGCTCGATCTGACCGAGGAGGCCAAGGAGCTGTTGGCCGACAAGGGCTGGGATCCGTCGATGGGCGCCCGGCCGCTGCGCCGCGCGATCCAGCGCTACATCGAGGATCCGCTCGCGGACGAGGTCTTACGCGCGGGCGACATCACGCCTGGCACCACGGTGCTGGTCGAGCGCAACGAAGCCGGCGACGACGAGGACGTTCCCCTGAAGCTGAAGCTTCAGAAGCCGCGCAAGAAGCCTGCGCGCAAGAAGCAGCCGGCGGGTGTCGGCGGCCGGGGCGAGGACGCGCCGGCCGAGGACGCGCCGGACGGCGAAGCCGAACCGGCTTAGCTAGGACCGCCGCCAGAGCGGGTCCCGGAACGTCGCCCGTCATAGTCCTCTCATGCGAGTCGTGGGCTTGATCGTTTCCGCGGTATTCCTTGCCGCGGTGGTCTGGTGGGCATCGCGGCAGGAGGCGCCTTCTTTCCCGGCCGATGTGGCCGGTTGGCTGGCTATCGCTGCCGGGGTGGGCGTCTATGCGCTGGCGACGGTTCTGCGCGGTGAGCGCTGGCTAGCGCTTCTGACCGAGGGCGGGGAGCGCGCCCCACGGTCGGATGCCCACGGGCTGACTTGGGTCGGGATGATGGGCAACGCGGTACTTCCCGCCCGGGGGGGCGATGCACTCCGTGTCTTTTACATGTCCCGTCGCGCTCGACGCAGTCTGCGAGATATCGCGGGCTCGCTGATCGCAGAGCGGCTGCTCGACGTAGTCGTGCTCGTCAGCGTCTACTCAATCCTTGCCGTGATCGTTCTCGAGGATGCGCCCGCGCCGGATCTCCCTGACGGCCCAGTCCTGGCATTGGTTGTAGCCGGTCTCATAGCCGCATTCGCCTTGCTGGCTTACATGCTTCACCGGGTGCACGCGCTGGAAAGAATTCGATCGCTTGTGGCGCCCTTCGCCGTTGCGACCAGGCGACTGCATGGGAGGCACGGCCTCGTGATGCTTGCGCTGACGATCGCCATCTGGACCCTGGAAGCCGGAAACCTCATGCTGATTGCGGCCGCGATCGATTTCAGCTTGAACCCCGGGGGCGCGCTGTTCGTTATCGGGCTGGGGGGAATCTTCCTACTGGTCCCCAGCGGTCCCGGTCATGCCGGAACGTTCGATGCCGCGGTCCTGCTCGGAGCCGGCACAGCAGGCGCTTCGGCTCCGGTCGCGCTCTCGTTCCTGCTCATGGCGAGGCTCGTCATCTTCGTGCCACCCGCGATTGTCGGGCTCGCCCTGGTGCTGTCGCGGTACAACTCGTTGCGACAGGGCCGGGCGGCCGAAGCCGGTCCCTAATCTGTGATTTACCCAGGCGCTTTGCGCAAGTCCACCAGGATGCTTGAGGTTCGGCCGGTGACGAGCGTTTGGAGGCGGTCGAGGAGCGTGAACGCGGTAAGCAGCACGAGGCTGTGCAATGACGGATTGAAAATCCGTACGGGCGGGAAGAGGCGGTCCGGCCAGCGGCGTCCCGGAAAGCGATGCCGCAGCGACGAGTGAAGGCTCCACACCCAAAAAATCGGATTGGGCTGGTACTCGACCCGATTCATCTCGAGCCCAACCGATGCAGCGAGCTCGCCAAGGGTCCGCTCGTCGTACAGCGTCCAGTGACGCGGAAAATGGTTTCCGCCCCAGTCTCCTCGGAAGCGGCGGGCGTCGGACGAGTCCCAATTAGGAGTTGCAATCGAGAGGATGCCCCCGGGGCGCAGAAGCTCAGCCGCACGGCGGGCGAATCCCGCCGGGTCGTCCACGTGCTCGATCACGTGGAGGGCGACGATCACGTCATAGCTGTCTGCTTCGAGCTCCGTGTCGCACTCGAACCTGCCGACGACGACTTCGTGCCCGGCCGCTCGGGCCCGTTCCGCGGCTCGCTCGTTCAGCTCGATCCCATGAGTTTCAAGTCGCTCGCCGACCGTGCTTGATCGATACCAGTTAAGGAGCCGGCCGTCCCCGCAGCCGATGTCGAGAAGTCGCACGGGTCCGGGTTTCGCGAGCGCGTTCACGAGCGCTTCGATCCGATCCTGGTAAAAACGCGCCTTCAGCCGGTCCGTCAGCGTTGTCGGCGGACCACCGTCGGACGGCTCATAGTTATACGCGTAGTACTCGGGAGGGTAGATCTTCGAGAGTTCGCTGACATCCGGGCGCGGGTTCAGGCGCACGAGGCCACACTCATTGCAGCTAACGAAGTGGAACTCCTCATCGCTCACACCTTCGTATTCGTGCTCATATCCTGACCAGAGCGGGGAGTCGTGCGGGGAGGCGCACTGAGGGCAGGGGACTTCGATCGTCTTCAGCATCGCACCCACGGGGGGTCGTCAGCCGGACTGCCTGAGGGAGGTGAACAGCTGGCGGAGGGCTGCAAAGTACGACGATCGCTCCAGCACGGGTGGAAGCTCCGGCTCGGCTGCGAGACGGGCGCGTAGCTGCCGCAATCGCGGGGCGGGAACGGACGGAAGGAGGTGGTGCTCCGCGTGAAGATTCATCCAGTAGGGAGCGACTACTGAGCGCTCAAACAGATTGCTGCGTACGGTGATCAGCCGGTTCGCGTGTCGGTGCTCCTCGCCCGGGGTTATTGCGTGCTCTGAATAGCTGCGGACCAGATGACTCAGCGTAGTCAGCGATGCGAGGGGAGCAAGCCATAGCGCCGGATAAACCCACCACGCGAACGCGAGGCTAAGACCTACGGCGATCAGCACTTGTACTGTGGCGATCGGCATTAGGGCGCGAATCCCTCCTCGCGGTGCGGCCGGCTCCTCGTCGCGCTCGAAGAGAATCATCACCGCGTAGGCGCCGAGCAGGCCTCGAACGAAGTAACCGAGCAGACCGCCTGGGGTGTCTCTGGGTGGTTCGGACGTGTGGAGCGCCCGGTCTGGGTCCTCTGGCAGCCCGAGCAATCGGTGATGGGCGAGGTGGCGGGCCTGGGCGGCGCGAAACGGCGATCCAACCGGCGCCGCCAGCAGCCAGACGCCGAGCACATCGTTAGCACGGCGGCTCCGGACGAACTTGCGGTGCACGCACTCGTGTTCGCAATTCAGGAGCGCCTGTTGGCGCGAAGACACGATCAGGAATGCGGCCGCGAACGTAAACCAGGCGGGGTGAGCCCAGTACAAGGCGATTGCGCCCAGCGCGAGGACCCAGGCCGATAGAAAATAGGTCAAGTTGAACGCGGTGAGGCGCGCGGACACATCGGTCAGGTCCTCGGCGACATGCGTAAGTCCCCGGACCTGGCCGGGCTGCGCCTGCCGACGATCGGACGCCACGGCCTCCATTCAAGGGTTCACGCTACCAAACCCCAACGTGCGCGAATAGGCACGAATCGTGCTGATCGAACCCGACCCCTCGTCGCGATTTTCGCGAAGTACTTAGCGCCGGTCCGGCCTCAACCCCTGCTCGAGGTAGGAGAAGTCCGCCGGCTTGGGGTCGGGGCCCATCGCCGCGCAGCCGGCACGCATGTCTGCGCAACCTACGCGCCTGCCTCCAGCACGCTCGAACGCGTAGCGCGAACGCAGGTAGAACGAGAGCAGGTTGCCGTCACCGCCGAGGTCGACCCCGGCGCCGATCCGGTCGTCGAGCCAGCGGTCGGTCAGCACGAGGCGGTCGGCACGGCGCTCGCAGCGGGGCCGCCGCCCGAGGCACTTGACCTCCTTGTCGAACCAGGCGGCGGTGTACCAGGCCACCATGTCATGGCCACGGAGCGTGGCGCTGCCCAGCGGATAGGGGAGGGTGCTGCCGGGAATGAAGGCCGACTCCTCGTGCGTGCCGCCGCGGATGTTGATCTGCATCGAGTCGACGCCGGCGTCACGGTAGGCCAAGAAGCCGTCGTTGGCAGCCTGGGGGTCCGGGTCCGAGAGGTTCGGCGTGGGGACGATCCCGTAGTCGTTGGAGATCCCGAGCGCGGGCTTCGAGATCGGCGGCGGTTGGCGCGTCGCCGGGCGCGCGGGACACTCGATGCCCCGGTCGAAGAACCCGGCGTCGGGTGCGCTCAGGTTGTCCCAGGCAGCGATCGCGTCGACACGCCGGTCGCGCTGGCCGATGAACGAGACCGCCGCGGCGCCGAGCGAGTGACCGGCGATCGCGACCCGGCCGCGATCGACAAGGCGGTGCAGCGGGTTGAAGGGTGCGTTGAGCCCCTCGGCGACGCGCCGGTCGTGCTTGGCGGAGTGGTCGGTCGCCTCGCCGCCGTTGGCGTTCCCGCAGCTCGGTCGCGGGTCGAACGGGCGCCGCTTGCTCGAGAGCAGGAAGTCGAGCGCGTCCTCGGTGCCGTCGAAAAACGGCTGTCCGGCCTGCGAGGGAACGCCCTCGCCTCCGTCGGGCGCCTCGCCGAAGGTGTCGGAGCGGCCCTGGCCCTGCACGTCATAGGTGAGGACCACGTAGCCGCGTTTCGCGAGGTTCGCGGCGATCCCCCAGTAGAGCGTTTCGGGCGCCTGGACGGAGCCCGTGGTGATGGCGACCGCGGGGCGGTTGGGCGGGCCCGCGCGGGTCGCCCAGACGTTGCCGGAGATTGTTGCGCCGCTTCGTGCGGTGAACAAGACCGGGCGCTTCAGCCCGGACTCGCGCCAGTCGTAGAAGCGGATCTCGCCGGCGCACTCCTGGCCGCGCTGGGAGCAGACGTTGGCGAGGAAGTTGCGCTCCGGGTCGTTCGCGAGGATGCCGGCGATCTCGAGTGGCGCCTGGAGGTTCCGCTCCTGGAGCAGGAGCTGGAACTCGGGGGTGCTCGTGACGTGGAGCTGGCGCTCCTCGGTCTTCGCGAAGTTCTGCGCCTCGGCGGCCGGGTCGAGCGCCAGCGCGGTGCCGGTGATGACGACGCCCACAGCGAGCGCAGTCGCCACGACCGTGAGTGCTCGACTGCGCATCGGCCCATGAATAGCAGCAGCACCGCCCCCGCGACCGGCCGCGGGGGCGCGGTGCCGTCGGGCGGGGTTCATATGGTGAGGGACGATGGCCCGAAGCGACACCCAATTCGTCTGCCAAAGCTGCGGGCACAGCTCCCTGCGCTGGGCCGGGCAGTGCGCCGGCTGCGGCGAGTGGAACACTCTGGTCGAGCAGCGCCGCCCCGAGGCGGAGGCCAAGGCCATGGCGCGAGCGGGCGGCCGTAGCCGGGCCGGAACCGCGGCCAAGCCGGTCGCGCTGCGCGACGTCTCGCAGCCGGCTGTCGAGCGCGTCAAGACGCACATCGACGAGCTCGACCGCGTGCTGGGCGGCGGACTTGTGCCCGGTTCGATCGTCCTGATGGGCGGCTCGCCCGGGATCGGTAAATCGACGTTGACCGGCATGGCGCTCGGGAACCTCGTCGCCGCGGGGCGCCGCACGCTCTACGTGTCCGGCGAGGAGTCGGCGGCGCAGGTCCGGATGCGCGCCACCCGGCTTGGCGACCACGCCCTGGCCGTGCCGGTCATCGCCGAGACCTCGCTCGAGACCGTCCTGGCAACGCTCGAGGCCGAACGACCCGAGGCTTGTGTGATCGATTCGATCCAGACGATGAACGCCGAGGGAATGACCGGCGCGCCCGGCTCGGTCGGTCAGGTCCGCGAGGCCGCGAACGCGATCCTCGAGGTCGCGAAGCGCATCGACTGCGCGGTCTTCCTGGTCGGGCACGTGACCAAGGAAGGCGCTGTCGCCGGCCCCCGGGTGCTCGAGCACCTCGTCGACTGCGTGTTGCTCTTCGAGGGGGAGCGCGAGCGCAGCTTTCGCACCCTGCGGGCGCTCAAGAACCGCTTCGGCGCGACCAGCGAAGTTGGTGTGTTCGAGATGCGTGGCGGGGGCCTCGTGGAGGTACAGGATCCCTCGGCTCGCTTTGTCGGCGAGGCGTCGGGCGCACCCGGGTCGTGCGTCCTGTGCTCGATGGAGGGCACCCGGCCGCTTTTGGTCGAGGTCCAGGCACTCGTGGCGCCGACCGAGGTCGTGCCGCCGCGCCGGGTGGCCAACGGCGTCGACCGCAATCGTCTGGCGATGATCCTCGCCGTCCTCGCCCGCCACGGCGGTCCCGGCCTATCGAGCGCCGACGTCTTCGTGAACGTCGCGGGCGGCGTGCGGATCGACGAGCCCGGGGCGGACCTCGCCGTCGCGATGGCGATCGTCTCCGCCCACAGGGGCGAACCGCTGGCCGATCCGGCGGGCCGCCCGATGGCCTGCTTCGGCGAAGTGGGCCTCACCGGCGAGCTGCGCTCCGTCGGCCATTCCGATCGCAGGCTGGCCGAGGCGATCAAGTTCGGTCTTACCCCGGTGATTGGCCCTCCTGACACTGAGCGACTTGCTGGTCTGGCTTCGCACAAGACGCTGCGCTCGGCTCTGGCGGCGGCGTTCGCGAGGCGAGCGGCGCGGCGCGTGGCGTGACGATTTCGTGATCGTGCCGGGTGTCTCCAGCGGCCAACGCAACGCCGGAGCCACCCGTAGGGGCTTCCGGCCGCCGCACGGTCCGGGCTCAATTCGCATGCCGGAGCATGCGAAGCTGCCAATCGCGCCCGGCCCCCGGGTGAGAATTGCAGCGTGACGCAGGGGATGGCGGTACGCATCCCCAGCCAGCCGCGAGACGGATCGCAGACATTCCGCTTGACAAAGCCCTTCCCGACCTATCCACGAGGATTTAGCCAAAAGGTGGAATGCAGGGGCTTTCTGTCATCCTTGACTAACTGATGGCGCTTCCCACCGGCGATGAGAGAACCGAACTGGAGGCGCGTCAAGACCCTCGATTGCTTCGTGCGCTCGACACCGTCGCGCCCGGCACGCCCCTACGCGAAGGCATCGACAACATCATCCACGCACGCACCGGCGGGCTGATCTTGGTCGGCGAACCCGACGAGGTTTCGTTCCTCTTTTCCGGCGGAATCAAGCTCGACGTCGACTACTCGCCGGCGCTGCTTTACCAGCTCGCGAAGATGGACGGGGCGATCGTCCTGGAGCCGGACACGAACCGGATCCTTTGGGCCAACGTGCAGCTCATGCCTGACCCCACGATCCTCTCGATGGAGACGGGCACCCGCCACCGGACCGCCGAACGTGTCTCCAAGCAGACGAAGGCGCTGGTGATCGCGATCTCCCAGCGCCGCGACGTCGTCTCCCTCTACATCGAGGGCATCAAGTACATCCTCGAGGAGATCTCATCCGTGCTCTCGAAGGCCAACCAGGGCCTGGCGACGCTTGAGAAGTACCGCTCGCGGCTCGATCAGATGTCGGCACGGCTTACCACACTCGAGTTCGCGGGGGGCACCGTGCTCCATGACGTTCTCTCCGCTCTCCAGCGCGCGGAGCTCGTCAGCCGGATGGCCGCGGAGGTTGAGCGCTGGATCATCGAGCTCGGATCCGAGGGCCGCCTGATCGAGATGCAGCTCGAGGAGCTGGTCGTCGGCGTGATCGCCGAGCGCGGCGCGCTGATCCGTGACTACGCGACGGTCTGTGGCGAGACGGAGATCGAGACCGCGGTCGCCGAGCTGGCGACGCTCGATAACCAGGAGCTTTCCGACTTCGGCCGCTTGGCCGACCTTTTGGGCTACGACCGCAAGGTCGCGACCCGTGACTTCCCTGTAGTCCCGCGTGGGTTCCGCGCGCTCTCGCGCGTGCCGAGGCTCCCCCGCCTGGTGGCTCAGAAGATCGTCGATCACTTCGGCGACCTCGAGTCGATCCTGGCCGTATCCGACGAAGGTCTGGAAGCGGTCGAGGGCGTGGGGGAGGCTCGCGCGCAGGAGATTCGTGAAGGCCTGCGGCGGATCCAAGAGGTCGACCTGGTCGACCACATCAGAACGTGACCAACGAATGCGGCCGGCCGTCGGCTGCCGCCACCACCAAGGAGGACGCTCATTCCTGACCTAGCAATCGAGGACGAAATCGAATTCGACGAGGAAGTCGAGCTCGAGCCGGTCGAGTGCACATTCGAAGCTGGCGACCATGTCGTCTACCCCCATCACGGGGCCGGCGTCGTGCAGAAGCGGGAAGCCAAGGAGCTGCTTGGCGAAACCCGCGACTACCTGACGATCAAGATCCTCCACAACGACATGACCGTGATGGTCCCCTGCGAGAACGCTCATTTGGCGGGCCTGCGGAGGGTCATCGACCCCAAGCAGGTCGAAGAGGTGATCGCTGTCTTGACCGGCGAGCTGTCTGACATGCCGAAGAACTGGAACCGGCGTTTCAAGTACAACCGCGAGAAGATCAAGACCGGCGATATCTTCGAGATCGCCGAGGTCGTGCGAAACCTCGCCATCCGCGAGATGGACAAGGGGCTCTCGACCGGCGAGAAGCAGATGTACACGCGGGCGAAGAAGATCCTCGCCAGCGAGTTCATGTACGCGCTCGACAAGGACGAGGAAGGCGCCGAGGAGTACATCGACGGGCTCCTCGAGGAGCGCTTCTCAGACGCAGCCGCAGCGTCTGCCTGAGCCCCTGAACGCAACCGCGGTCATCGCGGCCGCCGGCTCCGGAGCTCGCC